>JARGNS010000339.1 GCA_029213105.1 Planctomycetota bacterium | reverse complement strand
AACGCGCTCGTCAGGGCCATCTCGAGACGGTGTTCGCGCGCGTCCTGCTCTGCCAACCAGAGCAGGTTCGACGCTCCGAAGACGATCCAGCCCTCCCATGGATGGCCGTCCCGCTCCAGCGTCATGTGGTGGGCGATGGCACGTCTCATGAGCTTGCGGGCCAGCTCGAGCTTCCCGCGGTCAATCAAGCACCTGCTGTACTTCGACTCACACGATGCCTGCAGCATCCGCGCCTGAACCGATCTTGGGCCTTTCGCGAGCAGCGCCTCACTCGTAGACAAGGCCGCAGCGTAAGCCTCCTCTGCATCCTCTTGTCGCCCGACTGCGGAGAGACTGCTTGCGTGGTAGATGCGTGCATTGGCCAGGCCGACTTCAAACTCGGTGTTGCCGGGCTGCTGCGCCCCTGCTCTCTGGATCGCACGCTCGCTGGCGCTGAAGATGTCGAGCGCCGCCTGGTGGCGGCCCATGATGAGCAAGGTCTCCTGCCAAAGCATGTAGCCCCGTGCGTCAGCCTCGGTGACGAGCCCCGCCCCGGCCTCCAGCGCCACATCGGCCTCCGCAGTCCGCTTCAACTGGAGCAGGGCTCGCGCTCGCATGAAGTGCGGCCAGGCGGATGTTGGGAAACGCCTCGCCATCGTGCTCGCCCATCTCGCGCACTCCTCGCGCCGCCCTTGGCGGAGCAGAGCATTCAGGAGGCCATAGTGCGACTCGACGTGCGGAGGGGTCAGATCGACGGCTTCCCGCAGGGTCTTCAGTTCGTCGTCCCGCCGGCCCAGCGCGCCATAACACGCAGCCAGGAGGCTGAGTGAACGCGCTTCCGGCTTGAGTTTGATGGATCGTTCGAGCGCCTTGACTGCCTCTCCGGTGCGACCCCATGCCATGAGCGTGTAGCCCAGACTGCCCAGCACTCTCGGCGACCTCGGCGAGAGCACCGCCGCTTGCTGCAGGGGCTTCAGAGCCTCTGCGTGATGGCCGAGGGCCGACAACACGCTGCCGAGTGCGGTGAGCGCGGAGCTGTTGCGCGGGTGTCGCGCCACCGAGGAGCGAGCCGCCGCGAGCGCCTCGGGCATGCGCCCCACTCGCGTGAGGGCATAGGTCCGGCACTCCGCAGCGTACGTATGGTCGGGGTTCAGTGCCAGACAACGGTCGTAGTCCTCTAGAGCCTCATCCAGCCGTCCGAGTTCCATGTAGATGTGGGCTCGGTGCTCCCAAGTCGTCGCGTCGTAAGGATCCAGCTCGATTCCCGTGCACGCTTCATCCAGCGCCCGCTCGAGATCTCCCTGCACTCGGAAGGTGAATGCTCGGAAGGCGTACGCGCCTCCGTTCTCCGGATCGATCTCGAGCACGCGGTCCAGCAGTCTCAACGCCTCGGCGTACTGCCCCAGCGAGTTGAGCCCGCCGGCCACGGCGGTCAACACCTCTGGGTCGTCGGGCGCCGCGCGAGCCGCGGCGCGGGCCGACGCCAGCGACTCCTGCAGCATCGTGTTGTGCATGAACATCTGATGCCGGTCGAGATGGAAGTCTGCGTTGTCCGGCTCGATCTGCGCAACCTTCTCGAATGCCGCAAGGCCCTCCTCGAGTCGGTTCATCTGCAGGAGCCGATATCCGCGCAGCTGCCAGAGCCGCGGATCCTGCTGCTGCTTCTCCAGCCACCCGTCGATCAATGCCAACGAGGCCTCTTGCCCGTCCGTCTGCTTGGTAAGTGCTACGAGGAACTTCCGCGTTGTGCGCTCGCGCGGATCGAGCTCGAGGCCCCGGCCACACGCCTGCTTCGCTTCGTCCAGGCGCTTCAGCCAATAGAGCGCATGGGCGCGGACGTAGTGAGCGTAGGCCAGCTCCGGGTCGAGGTGGATTGTGCGATCGACCGTCTTGAGAGCGTCCTCGAAGCGCTTCTGGTTGTTCAGGTCGATCGCGGCACGCATGAGAGCCCAGGCGCCGAGAGCCTCACGCTTCAAGGCGCTGTCCAGCACAGCGCGGCCCTCTTGGCCGCGCCCTGCGATTCGCAGCAGGTTGGCCTTGTTCACGATCAAGAACGCATTCGACGGGTCGAGAGCGATCGCCTTGTTCAAGCAGGCGAGCGCGTCATCGAAGCGGCGCACACGTTCCAGTGTGAGAGCCTTGTCCCGTAGCGCGAACGAATGGTAGGGTGCGAGTTCGATCACGAGATCGTGCAGCGCAAGCGCTTGGCGATAGCGCCCTAGCTCGCGCAGTGCTCCAGCCGCCGCGCTCATGATGCCCGCGTCCTCGGGGCGCGCGTCCGATGCACGGCGAAGATCCAACCAGGCCTTCCACCGATCGCCTCTATTGAGATGCGCCGTGCCGCGCGCATAGAGAGCGAGCGCGTCATCAGGGGCAAGTTCGACGGCCTTCTTCGCCACCTCGAGTGCTTCCGGGCGGCGACCCCTTCCCGCCAACGCCCAAGACCGTGCGAGCAGGAGAGGGAGCGACTTGGGGTGCTGCGCGACAGCACGTGCCGTCGCCTGATCGGCCCAGGCTCGCGCACCGGCCTGGGTACATGCGTCCGCGAGGGCCTGCCACGCACCGACCTTGTTCTGGCGCTCGACGGAGTTGATGACCGCGGAAAAGCCCTGCTCGGCCGACTCGTGGCGCCCGAGACAATGCCAGTGCCAACTCAGCTGGACGCTGACCGCAAGCGACGCTCCCCCTTGTTCTTGATAGGCGGCGAGGTCCTCGACCGCGCCAGCGCGGTTCCCCAGTCGCGCACGGACGTGGGCTCGGCGCAGCCGCGCCTGGATGCGCACGAAGCGCTGCTTGGAAGAACGCTGGAACAGGTTGTCGAGCGTCCGCAACGCAACGCGCCACTCGCCGCGTTCCTCTTGCAGGCGTGCTTCGAGGTAGGCGTCCATCATCGGAGGTGCGGAGCGCGGTGTGATGTCACGCTCCAGAGCCTGGGCCTCGGCGCGCTGGCCTGTCTCCCGCAGGATGAGTGCCCGGGCGAGTGTCGTCGTCCGCTCGGGCGTCCCGCGCCGATGGGCGTCGGCCACGTCAGCCAGTCGCTTCTCTGCGGTGCGGCTTGGCAGCAGTGCACGCCGTAGCCATGCTTCGGGTCGGTCCGGATCGAGCGCGATGGCGCGATCCAGCGCCTG
Organism: Planctomycetota bacterium; assembly: GCA_029213105.1. Taxonomy (GTDB): domain Bacteria; phylum Planctomycetota; class PLA2; order PLA2; family JAEUHO01; genus JAHEIK01. Next base: position 1,493 of record JARGNS010000339.1, on the reverse strand, counting down.
CACAACCGGCTGGTCACGCCGATCGCGCTGGAGGCTGAAGAACGCCTTCAACGGCGTCTCATCGGTTCGTGCCGCGCCCGCCGTGCTCGTGACTGTCTCGGTCTCGCTGAGCAGGGCCGCGTACTCCAAATCCACACGACGGCGCTCCTCCGCCGCCCCACGCCAGCCGAGGTACGCCGCCGTCGTCAGAGCGACCATGAGTGCGGCAACACGTCCCGCTCGGACCGGGTGCCGCTTCACCACGCGCAGCGTTCGCGTCACGGGGCCGACGGGGCGGGCATCGATGCCGTAGCCCTCGGCGAAGGCTCTCAGATCGTGCGCCAGGGCGCCTGCGCTGGCGTAGCGCTGCCGCGGCTCCTTGGCCATGGCCTTCACCACGATGGTCTCGAGGTCGCGGGGGATGGCGCCGCTTTGCCGGCGTGGCGCCACGGGTTGGGTGGTGAGGATCTGCCTGTAGACCTCAGGAAACGAACCTCCCTTGAAGGGCGGGCGCAGCGTCAGCGTCTCGTAGAGCGACGCTCCGAGCGAGTAGATGTCGGTGCGGTGGTCGATCTCGCCTGATCGCGCCCGCGCGTGCTCCGGGCTCATGTAGATGGGCGTACCCAGCACCTCGCCGGTGACGGTCATGCCGGACGCCTCGTCGCTGATGCGCGCGATCCCGAAGTCCACGATCTTGAGGACGCCTTTCTCGTCGAGGATCAGATTCGAGGGCTTGACGTCGCGATGGATGACGCCCGCATCATGAGCAGCCTGGAGTGCGTCGGCGACGTCGGCGAACAGCCGCGCGACATCGCGGTAGTAGCGGCCACTGCCATGCGCTTCGGTGAACTGGGTCGACGTTGCCGCGGCGCTCTCGTCCGCGGCTTCCGGTTCCGCCACGGAGGCTTCGGTTTCAGTGGAAGCGTCCAGGGTTCCCAGCAGCGTGCGGTGTGCGTCGCCGGGCTCATCGCCCAGGTCGCGGAGTTGCCGCAGCAAGGTGGAGAGGGACGCGCCCTCGACCAACTCCATGGCGTAGTACCAGGTTCCGTTCTCCCGGCTCAGGTTGTAGACAGGCACGATGTTGGTGTGCTGCACGCGGCCCGCGGCGTGCGCTTCTCGTTGGAACCGCTCGATGGCACGGCGCGAGCTCGTGACGCTGGGGAAGAGGACCTTCAGCGCCACGGTGCGCTTCATGCTCGTCTGCACGGCCTCGTACACGACGCCCATGCCGCCGCGGCCCAGTTCGCGGACGATCTCGAACTCCCCCAAGCGGCGAGGAGCGTCCCCGTCGAACATGCGGCTCTCGGCGTAGGCCTGCTCCACGATGTTCAGGGCCGCCAGGCGTAGCCGCAGTTCGTCGGCCAACTCCGGGTGCTCTGCGCACAGCGCTTCGGTGTCCACGAAGGTCCCCTCGTCGCGCTGGTCCTGCCAACTGCCGAGGATCTCGGCGATGCGATCTTCGCGGGTCATGCGGAGTCCTTGTCCAGGTTCAGTTCGCGTGCGAGCCGTGCCAG
>JARGNS010000338.1 GCA_029213105.1 Planctomycetota bacterium | reverse complement strand
GGGTCTCTGGCGGAAGGCGCCCTGGAAGCTCTAGCCCCAGCTTGGGGAGGCAGGGGCAGGGGCCGGGGGCGGTCCGCGCATCCCCCGGCCGAAGGACCGACAACGGCGCGGGAATGTTGAAACCTGGGCCGGGGGGGCGCGTCATGACGGTCAGGCGCACGATCTGAGACTGGACGCGGCCTCCCCCGGGCGTTCACCGGTCTCTTCCCGGAGAGAGAGCACGCGATGGCCAAGAAGATCCTGATCACCGGCACGAACAGCGGCTTCGGACGCATGTTCGCCGACACCCTCCTGAAGAACGGCCACACGGTCATCGCCGCCATGCGAGACGTCGAGGGACGCAACGCGAAGCCGGCGAGCGAGTTGCGTGCCGCGGGCGCGCACGTCGTCGAGATCGATGTGACCGATGAGGCGAGTGTCGAAGCCGGCGTGGCTGCCGGAATCGAGGCCGCGGGCGGCCTCGACGTGCTCATCAACAATGCCGGTTTCGGCGTGGTCGGGCTTCAGGAGACGTTCACCACGGATGACTGGCAGCGGGTCTTCGACGTGAACGTGTTCGGGGTCCAGCGCATGACACGGGCCGCCTTGCCGGCCATGCGCGCCCAGGGCTCGGGCCTGGTGATGTTCGTCTCGAGCCTGTTGGGCCGCTTCGTCCTGCCGTTCCTCGGGCCGTACAACTCGTCGAAGTGGGCCCTCGAGGCCATGGCGGAGAACTACCGGGTCGAACTCTCGGCGCTCGGGATCGAAACGGCCATTGTCGAGCCCGGCGCCTTCGGAACGGGCTTCCTCGACGGACTCATGGAGCCGAGTGACACCGATCGCGTCGCCCAGATGGGGCCGTACGGCATGGCACCCGCCCAGTTCGTGACGGGCTTCGAGCAGCACCTCGCGGGCGAGGAAGCGCCCAGCCCGCAGATGGTCGCCGACGCCACGGCGGCGCTGGTCGACACACCGGCCGGCGAGCGCCCGTTCCGCACGACCGTGGATGGGCTCGGCATGAACGGGTTCATCGATCCGCTGAACGCGGCGGGGGACCAGGCCACACGCGGCATCTACGAAGCCTTCGAGATGTCCGACATGCTGAAGCTCAAGACGCCGGAAGCGTCTAGCTAGCCTCCGGGTACGGAGTCGGGTGAGACACGCCGGTTTGTGCCACCGCTCCAGGGTCCAGTTGTGACCACTCGTGCGCTCCCCACCGGGTGCCCAGGGACAGGTCCTTGTCGGATGCTCCGTGAGGTTGCCGACAAGCACCCTTCGCGTGGCACGCCGCCGCTGCAGGCGGTGCATGCGTACCACGAAGTGAGCGGGCGCACGGCAGGCCGCACGGCGCTAGACTGCCCGGCCTAGGGGAGTCTCGCGGATGCTGAAGCGTACGATCGTGCTCGTTCTGACGATGCTGGGCCCCACCGTGCTTGGGCTGGGGGGCTGTCGCACGCGTGTGGACAACGTCGCACTGGCACGGCACGACCCCTCCCATGGGCATCGGCTTGCCACGACGAGCCCGGAGGGCGCGAATACCGACGAGACCTTCGTCGTACTCGCCTTCTCGGGTGGCGGCTATCGGGCTTCTGCTCTGGCCTTGGGCGCCCTCGAGGGGCTGCGAGACACCCGCATGGAGGGGGCGCAGGGGCCCAAGCGCTTGCTCGATGAGGTGGACCTGATCTCGTCGGTCTCCGGCGGTTCGTTCACCGCTGCCTACTACGGCCTCTTCGGCGAACGCGTGTTCACCGACTTCAAGCGCGAGGTGCTCTACGAGGACCTGCAGAGCGACATCGTCGGGGCGACGTTTGCCCCCTGGAATCTCGCGCGCCTTTGGTCCTCGGACTATGACCGCAGCGACCTGGCGTCCGAGCGCTGGGGGCGGGCCATCTTCCGCGATCGCACGTTCGCCGATCTGCGGGCGGTGCGCAGCCGGCCGTTCATTGCCATCAACGCCGTGGATCTTTCGTCGGGGACCTTGTTCCCCTTCACCCAGGACACCTTCGATCTGCTCGGTTCCGACCTGGATCCCTACCCGGTCGGCTACGGCGTCGTGGCTTCGGCAGCCGTGCCCGTGGTGACCAGCCCCATCTCGCTCCGCAATCATCCGCGGCCCCAGGGCTACACACGGCCGCCCTGGCTCGAGGCCGCGCGCGATAGCGCGGACCGGCGTCGGCGTTGGAACGCGCGGGCGCTGGCGGCGTGGGACGAGGACAAAACGTGCCGGCGCTACATGAAGCTCGTCGATGGGGGTGTGGCCGACAACACCGGACTCGCAACCGTCGTGCATGAACTCGAGGCGGGACACATCCGTACCCTGCGTGGGCGTGGCGCGATCCGGCGCATGCTTGTGATCGCGGTAAACGCCATGGGCAGTTCGCCGGACGCGCTCGTCAGGCAGTCCAAGAATCCCGCACTCGATGATGCGGCCATCCTTGCCATGTCGGGGCCGGTGGACACGATCACGCGGCAGTCGCTGGAGGCGATGGCCGCGGTCGCCGCCCGGGAGTCTTCCTGGCTGACCTTCATCGAGCTCACCCTCGCCGACATTCCCGAGAAGAAGTCCCGTGAGGAGATGCTCGCGGTCGAGACGGCCCTCTCGCTGCCCCGCACGCAAATCGATGGCCTCGTTCATTGGGGCCGAGAGCTGCTTCTTCGCAACGAGACCTATCGTTCGTTCGTGGCCGGCGCGCCGCCCGCGCGGGCCACGCCGATCGCGCCGGGTCCTGCGGCACTGCGTGCGGAGCCCACACCGCCGCGTAGGGCCTCCCCGGAGCCTTCGGTTCCGGATGCCGAAGGCCTGCCTGCTCCGGTCATCCGGCGCTCCGCACGCTGAGTGGCGACTGCCAGGGAACACCGTGGCAAGTCAGCGTGCCCCGCTACGTCGACAGGCTTCTGCAGTGGACGCGGGTGGAACCTCGAAGCGAACGGGCCCATGTGTGAAGGGGCGCTGGTTCCGTACCTGCCGGTCAGGCTAGGCTTGCACGCATCACCACCGGAACGGGAGCGTCCATGGTCAGCATCCGCGTACGTGTCTTCTTCGTTGCCCTCGCCCTCTCGTTCACCCTGCCGCTGGCAGGCTGCGGAGGCGACCAGGGCGGGGAGGTAGACACCAAGGGGCCGTCCGGGAAGGCGGCCGCCGTTGCACCCGTCACGAAGGACGCCATGGTTGCCCACCTGCAGACCGTGCTGAAGGCGATCCTGGGCAAGGACTGGGATGCGGCCGCCGCGTGCTTCCACTTCGGACCGCGGGCGCCGGGCAAGGAGGATTGGCCCGAGGCCTTCGAGGGCATGATCAAGAAGAAGGAGCTCTCGGAAGCCGGCCTCGCCATCCTCGCGGAGAAGGGCACCTTCGGAACCCTCGAGGCGGTCTTTGCCGAGCGTGGGGCGTCGTGGGCCGAGCGCGCCGAGGTCGCGCTCGAGCGCTGCTACGCACTGGGGCACGATGGCGCCGAAGTGGCGGTCTTTGCCTCGGACGATGGGCTGAAGATCATCCGCCTGGACGACGTCGGCAAGCTGCGCTAGTCGCCCGTAGTCGGCCTGCCGTCCTGCGTGGGACACTCGTCAAGCAGGGCGCGTAGCGCCTGGATCGTCTCGGGGCCCGTGCCGCAGCAGCCGCCGATCACGCTCGCGCCTTGCGCGAGCCAGCGGCGGGCCTCGGTGATGTAGGCGCCGTCCGCGTGGCCGCCCTCGAAGCGCCAACCCTGCTCGTCGTCGGGCTGGCCGGCGCCGTTTCCGTACGCGCCGAAGGGGCCGGTCGTGCGGGCGGCGAGCGTATCCAGCGCCGCGGTGGCATGCGACGGGGCGCAGCAGTTCACGAGGATGGCGAGCGGCGCGTAGGGCTCCACCGCCCCGATCGCGTCGGCCAGGGACTCCCCGGAGAGCAGTTGCGCCTCGGCGTCCACCACGAACGAGATCATCGCCGGCAGGAGCCCGGCGCGTGCGGCGCCCAGGGCCGCGACGGCTTCGCGGATCGTGTTCATCGTCTCGACCAGTACGAGGTCCGCACGCGCGGCGACGAGGGAGCCCACGTGCAGCCCATGCTCCGCGCGCAGTGTCGGTTCGTCCGGCACGAGGTCCGGCCGGTAGCAGTCCGCGACGGGGCCGAGCGAGCCGGCCACCAGCACGGATCCCTCCGGAACGGCATCCCGCGCCCCGGCGCGGGCCAGCTCGACGGCCTGGCGGGTCAAGGCCCGTGCGGTCAGGCCGTGGGGGGCCACGCTCGCGCGCGCGGTGCGGAAGGTGTTGGCGGTGACGAGCCCGGCGCCGGCGCGGACGTAGTCCGCGTGCAGGCGGCGGATGGCGTCGGGCTGCTCGAGCAGGACGGCCGTGGACCAGAGCGGCCGGGGGGTCGCGTGCCCGCGCCGGAGCAGCTCGGTGCCGAGGCCTCCGGAGAGCAGCAGGGGCCCCTGGGCGAGTCGGTTCTGGATTCGGGCGTGGGCGCGCATGCCCTGATTGTGGCGGGCAGGGGGCGGTTCGTCAGGTTCTCGTTCGGTGTGTGCTTGGGTTCGCGCGGCAAAGGGTCGATAGACGGACTGCAGGGACCTGTGGAAGGTCTGGCGGAACCCATGGCCTGGATCCTCGTCGTAGACGACGAAGCTGCCGTTCGAGGCGCGCTGGTCGCGCAGCTCA
>JARGNS010000337.1:3511-4618 GCA_029213105.1 Planctomycetota bacterium | reverse complement strand
GCAAGTCGGGTGACTGGGGCTGGTTCAGCGGCGGGTCGGATCACGACAAGCCGTCGGGCGAGACGTGCTACGAGACCGTCTGCAAGCCCGTCGAGTTCCCGTGCGTGCCTGGTGCCCGCAACGTCGACATCGACTGGGACATCGCGGTCTGCGACACGACCAGCAAGATCGCGATTGTCGACATCTGGTGCTTCAAGGACTGGTGCCGCTGCAACTGTGATTGCCCCCAGCCCGAGCCCTGCGGCGAGTGCAAGGGTGGCGTCACGGAGCTGACGATGCGCTACACCGGTGTGGGCGCCACGAACGTCATGGTCAAGGGCGGCGACGACGCCGTCCTGTTCCAGGGCGACGTGGCCGGCGGAGAGACGTTCACGTTCACGGGAGCCGGCACCGACGGCAAGATGAACAAGAACATCTGGATCAAGTGGGGTCACGACCAGGTTGACCTCCACACCAGCTGCAGCCAGGAGATCGGCCCGGGTACGACCTTCGGCGCCTTCGTCGTGGTCGCCGGCAAGAGTGTCAAGGGCGGTGACTTCTGCGACGGGAACGGCGTCCACCCGGACGTCCCCGTGGCGTGCCGCGCTTGCTGTGAGCCCGAAGAGAAGGAGTGCAGCAAGTGCGACGGCAAGGTGACCGTCCTCACGATGCGCTACGACGGGGCCACGGCCAGCCAGGTGACCGTCAGCCAGAAGAAGGGCGGCATCATCTACGACGCCGTCGTGAATGCTGGCTCGACCTTCACGTTCCAGGGCACCGACAAGGGTGGCACGATGGGCACGGAGATCACAGTCGACTGGGACGGTGGCTCGGTCGCCATCCACACTTCGTGCTCGAAGCCGATCGGCCCCGGCCTGGTGTTCGGCGACTTTACCGTGATCAGCGGTGAGAGCCTGAATGGCGGCCGGCTGTGCGACTGCACCACGAACGACTGCGGCAAGTCGGGCAAGTCGAGCGGCAAGTCCTCGGGCAAGTCCTCGGGCAAGTCCTCGGGCAAGTCGAGCGGCAAGAGCTCGGGCAAGTCGAGTGGCAAGAGCTCGGGCAAGTCGAGCGGCAAGAGCTCGGCCAAGTCGAGTGGCAAGAGCTCGGGCAAGTCGAGCGGCAAGA
>JARGNS010000337.1:0-3411 GCA_029213105.1 Planctomycetota bacterium | reverse complement strand
CGGCAAGAGCTCGGGCAAGTCGAGCGGCAAGAGCTCGGGCAAGTCGAGCGGCAAGTCCTCGGGCAAGTCGAGTGGCAAGAGCTCGGGCAAGTAGCCCGCGCACACGCCGGTTCGCCGGCACCCTGACAACTGGCTGCCCCCGGGGACGCGTTCCCGGGGGCGGCCCTCGTTTTGGGCCCGGGTCCTGGGCCCACGGGGCTGCGGCCAGGCGATCGGGATCGGGCTAAGCCCGCGAGGCCGCCTCCGCCGATAGGGAACTCGCACCGTACCCGGTCCAGAGCCGGGGAAGGAAATCACCATGCGTCGACAAACCGGTTTCAGCCTCATCGAGATCCTGATCAGCACGGCGCTGGTCGTGGTCGCGGCCATGGCCGCGGTGGCCTACGTCACCCGCGCCGCCGGCCATGCGGACTTCGCCAAGGACAAGGTCTTCGCCCGCCAGAAGGCCCTCTCGATGATTGCGGAGTTGCGTAGCGTCGTGGAGGGCGGCGAGGGCGAGGTCGCGGCCGACCTCGACGGCTTCGATGACGGCCTGGCGCTGCACCCGTCCCTGACCATTTCGCCGGACCCGGAGGAAGAGGGCTCCTACGTGCAGCCGGACCACCCCCTGTCCGGCAACACCTTCGAGCCGCGCTACAACCATTGGAACTGGTATCGCCGCATCACGGTCCGTCGCTATCCGGAGAGCGAATCGCGGGATCTTCGCATTTGCACGGTTCGCATCTACCGCGTGGCGCAGGGCGACGAGCTGCCCGGTGCGAAGCTCGCCGAGGTGTCGACGGTCGTGCGAACCGTGGCCGAGACCAAGCCGAGCACGCGGGTGTTCGATGTCTACCTGCTGGCTCTCGAGAACGTGCCCGGCTGGTGGGTCCATCTCGATGCCGTCCAGCCCTATGTCGAGGCCGCGCTGACGGACCTCGAGACCCGCAATCCCGGGTTGAAGTTCCGCACGCACTGGGTGACCCGTCTCGGCTACGGTCGCGACGAGGAGTACGCCCCCTACACCAACGAGAACCGCTCGAGCACCGACAACACCCCGTGGACGTACGTCTATCCGGGGCGCATGCCGGACGGCTCGGCGACGAGCCACTACTACACGCCCAACCGCATGGCCGGTCGCGTGAACGTCGACGGCGAACTGGCGCCCGCCTTCCAGGGGGACGTGGCGCCGCAGGAGCCGTACACCGACGAGAACAAGAACGGCCGCCGCGATGCCGGCGAGCAGTTCACGGATGAGAATGGCAATGGCGTCTGGGACGCCGGCAACCCCATGCCGTACGCCTTCGCAGATCAGCACAACCACTGCATGCGTGTGCCGGACGCCTACCAGCGCTTCGCCGAGCGGGTGCAGAGCGGTCTCGAGGAGGAGGACACGCTGACGTGGCGCCTCCTGCTCGATCACATGAACCTCGAGCCGGAGAAGTACCGCGAGGCCATCTTCGTCAACCTGCACGGCGAGTTGATGCCCCTGCCGCCGACCCGCAACTACAGCGACGCGGCCAAGGACCCCGAGGCCCATCCCGGCTGGCGCGCCGTCGCCCACCCGGAGCGCCTGCGGCCGAAGCGGGCCAAGGGCAACGACGCGGCGTCGGACGAGCCCGTCTACCGGGTGTACGCCTGGAAGACGTCGTTCCCCGCCGGCCACGAGGCCGTGATGACCCAGGCCGAGCCCTTCGTCGATGTCGACGGCAGCGGTGCCTGGGAGCCGGGCGAGCCCCTGGTCGACTGGAATGGCAACGGCATCCGTGATGCGGGCACGCCGATCACCATGGCGCTCTCCGCGGGGCCGTTCACCGGCGACCGGCAGGGCGGCGGTGACCTCTCGACCAACCCCAACGGCACGACGAGCCCCTCGATCCTTGTCGAGCGCCTCACCGGCGGCGTCGACGCCGATGGCGACGGCGCCGCGGATCCGTATGCGGATTTCGCACCCGCGGTCAGCTACCCCGAGGCCTACACGGATGGCAACGGCGATGGCATCCATCAGCGCGCCGAGCCGTTCCTCGACCTGGATGGCGATGGCCTGCGCGGTGCGACCGAGCCCTACGCCGAACTCGACGGCGACGGCACCTACACGGCGATCGCCGAGGCCCTGGTCGATGCGAACGGCAACGGTCACTTCGATGCCGCCATGCCGGCCGAGCCCTTCACCGACGCCAATGCCAACGATGCCTGGGATGCCGCAGAGCCCTACTGGGACCGCAACGGCAACGGCCTGCGGGATGGGCCCACGAGCTCGAGCCCGCCGGCCTGGCAGCCCTGGGACACGGCGGCCCACGGCAGCACGACCCTCACGGACAGCTACATCGCCAACTCCGGCGAGCCCTTCCTGGACCTCGACGGCGACAGCACGTGGGACGCGGCCGAGGCCTTCTTCGACAGCAACCAGAACGGCGTCCGCGATGGCGGCTTCGAGCGTGGCGAGATGTGGTTCCAGATCTCCCATGACGCCGCGAACCGCCGCTCGATCCTGACGCTGCACGGCACGCCGCTGGAGACGCCCGCCGTCTCGGGCAAGGGCCTGGAGGCTTCCTGGCGGCTCTACGACCTGGACTACGTTCCCTGCCCGACACCGGCCTCGGCCGCCGCGCTGGATCGCTTCGAGCGCGACCTGTTCACGGATGGGGACGTGCCGAAGAACACGGCGCGCTGGCGGGTCCGCCTGCCGCTTGCGTCGGTCCGCAAGGCCTACGAGACGACGGCCGGCACCGGCAACGGGGATGCCTCGGATCTCCTCCTGCGCTGCGATACCCGCATCGGTACGGACCTGACGACCGGTGTGATGTGGCCCACGCGCATCGACCCCCAGAACCTCAGCAGCAGCTACGCGTGGTTCCACGCCGACCCGGAGACGGTCCCGTTCAGCGAGCGCTACCAGATGCGCGGCGACCCGCGGCACTCGCCGTATGCCGACACCGATGTTCAGGGCGATACGGCGCCCAACGGCTACAACTGGTACTGGGACGACCTGCGCAACAGCGCCGGCGACTTCAGCGACGACTGGCCGGCCCTCCACAAGTTGCGCCTGCGTGACCGCTGGCGCGGCCGCAACGTGACCGACGTTCCGCGTCAGCTCCAGTGGTTGCGCGAGGCGATCGTGCAGAGCGGCTCCGTCTTCACCACGCTTTCGGGCTTCTCGTTCTTCCACATCAGCAACGGGGGAGACGTGGGCTACGACGCGAGCATGGGCTACCCGAACAGCGTGCCCGTCAACGGCCTGCCGCACGGCAGGCCTGGCCACGTCTTCGAGAACACCCTGAAGAGCACGCCGGGCACATCCGGCCTGCGTGGCTCGACGAAGGTCGTCCGCAGCAACCAGGGCGGATCCAGCCCTCTGCGCAGCGGCGGCTACTGGTGGTCCAAGCCCTGGCTGGGCGAGCTCTTCGACGACGCGGCGTACGCGACGCAGTG
>JARGNS010000336.1:2707-4635 GCA_029213105.1 Planctomycetota bacterium | reverse complement strand
GCTCGCCTGGATCCCAGCGTGCGCTGGTCGGCTCGTACGGAGTACGCCGTCGAGGCACGCCGCGTCCCCGGGGATGTCGTGCGCTACTACGAGATCAACCCGATGGTGGTGGACTGGGCGTGGGAGCACTTCACGTTCCTCCCCGACGCGCGCGCGCGCGGTGCCGACGTGGACGTCTTCGTCGGCGATGCGCGGCTCGTGATGCAGCGTCAACTGGAGCGGGAGGAGGCCCAGGCGTTCGATGTCCTGGCCATCGACGCCGTCTCGAGCGATGCGATCCCGATCCACTTGCTGACCCGCGAGAGCTTCGACGTCTACTGGGCTCACCTGAAGGAGGATGGCGCGCTGGCCATCCACGTCACGAACCGCTACATCGACCTGAAGCCCGTCGTGCGCAAGCTCGCGGCCAGCACGGGTCGGTCGGTCGTCCACATCGACAATCGCAGCGACGACGACTTCGGCATCGACAGCAGCGACTGGCTTGTGATCACGACCAACGAGGCACTCCTACGCGAGTTGCGGCTCGCGGAGGTGGAGAGCGAGACGCCGCCGCGCGTGGCGGACACGGCGTGGACGGACGACTACAGCAGCGTCTGGCCGTGGGTGAAGTTCGATCACGAGTTCGGCGGCTGGCGGGACGCCCTGCCGATCCTCGGCCTCGAGGGGGCGGTGCAGGGTCTCGAAGGGGGCCTGCGCGACCTGTTCGGTGAGCCGCCGGCGCCCGACCAGATGGATGACGATGACGATGACGATGACGATGACGATGACGACGCGTTCGAGCTCGAGGACGACTAGGGGGTGCGGCGAGACGCTTGCGCGCAGGAGGCATGCCCTGCTGGCAGGCCCCAGGCTCCCGCGTCCGGTCAGCGGCCGTCGGTGCTCTTGAGCCAGCCGTCGCGGGCGAGCGCGCCGAGGAACGCGTCCTTGGCGTAGGGCAGGGCGGCACGGACGCGCACGACGTACTTGTCCTTCGAGCGCCGACCACCAAGCAGAACCGTAAAATCGAGGCCGCCCTCGTCCCTCTCGAGGCTCGGCCTCAGGGTGGGAGAACCGAGTGACTCGGACGAACGCGGGCGGACCTCGACGGACGGAATCTTGGAGGCGAGTGCGGGCAGGAAGCACACGAACTCGCGGGTGGCCGTGGTGAGCGCGATGCGATCGAACCACAGGGTGACCAGGTAGGTGCCCGGCGCGCAGCGACCGGGCTCGGTGGCGGGGGCCTTGGCCGAGCCGCGTGTCTTCTTCACGGCGACGCCGGTCGGTACGTCGACACCCTCGAGGGGCAGGTCGAGGTGCAGGGCGCCCAGCACGAAGAAGGGACTCTCGTCGCGCGCCTTCTTGCGCAGGCCACTCGCCTTGCGCAGCGCCGAGGCGTTCTTCCACGCGGCCATCATGCGGGGCCCACCGGTCGGGCGCAGGATGTGCGTGACGGGGACGAACACCACCGCGGTCGCCCGCCCCCGCACGTAGACATGGTTCGGCACCTCGGCGTCGGCGGGGTGCCAGTCACGCTGGACGAACGCGGCGAAGCGCTCGCGATCCAAGGCGCCGGGCTTCAGGTGGCCCGAGGTGGCGCGCCGCACGACCGGTGCGACGTGATCGCGGCCCGGCTGCCGGTAGGACGCCAGGCGGAAGCCGACGAACTGGAAGAGGTTCTCCGGGTAGGGCGGGGCATCGGGGCCCGCGCCGACGAAGTTGCGCGCGGCCGGGCGCAGGGCGAGCGTCTCGAGATCGACGGCGCTGCCGCCGCGGATCACCTTGACCCAGCTGCCCATGTAGGGGTGCGGTTCGATGCGGCTGTCCGGGTAGGGCGCGAACCAGGAACTGGTCCACTCCGCGACGTTGCCGCTCATGTGATGGATGCCGCACCAGGAGCGGCCGGACGGGCGTGTGTCCACTGGCAGGGTGGTGGGCTCAAGGTGGTCGTC
>JARGNS010000336.1:1915-2697 GCA_029213105.1 Planctomycetota bacterium | reverse complement strand
CACCGGGAGCGTCGTCGGCTCGTAGCGGTCGTTGGTGATCTTGCCGCCCCAGTTGGCGCGGCTGTCGTCCAGCGCCCAGGCGTCCCCCCACGGATAGCGGCGCCCGTCGGGGCCGCGGGCGGCCCACTCCCACTCGGCTTCGGTCGGGACGTGCATGCCGGCCCACTCGGCCATGCGCTCCGCGTCGTTGTAGGACACGTAGCCCACCGGGTGGTTCTCCTGCGCGGCGGCGGGGCGCAAGCCCGGCCAGTGCTTCGGCGGCGCGTAGGCGTAGAAGGCGAGCTTGAGGCCGGCGGGCAGGGGCTCGCGGCGGCAGCGCAGGGCCGTGGCGTCCAGGTCCACGCTGCCGTCGGGGCGCAGGACGAGCACGTCGCGCCCGGCGCCCGAGAAGGCCTTCCAGATCGCGCCGCGATTGCCTTCGTAGAGCTGACGCCAGGCTTGTGTGCTCCCGCGCGCGCCGCGGCCTGCGTCCACGGTCGGGCGGCCTAGCAAGGTGGCCGCCAGCGTCTCGAGGCTGTCGAGTCCGCCGGGGCGGGTCGTGTGTTCGCGGGTGTGGTCCTGGAGGAACTTCAGGTACTGGGCGTTGGTGACCTCGAAGCGTCCCATCCAATAGGCCGGCACACGCGTGTCGTGGCGCGGTGCCTCGTGCGCGAAGAGCGCACGAATGAGGGCGGGCCGTCCCGCGAGCAGGGTCGCGAGGGTCTCGGGCGGCGTGCCGAGCGTGACGGGGCCGCCCTCGAGGAACACCATGCCGGGGGGCTTGGGCAGCTCGTCCTGGTTCG
>JARGNS010000336.1:0-1905 GCA_029213105.1 Planctomycetota bacterium | reverse complement strand
CGGCGAAGGGCGGACGGTGGCCCGGGAGGGTGGGGGCGGGCGCGTCGTCGTCCGGCGGCAGCGGCTCGCTGCCGGGTTCCGCGTCGGCGGCCGCGCTGTGGCCTGCGGGTGCGCTCGGAAGGCGGGCCGGGCGATCGTCCGCGGCCGGGTCGGGCGCTTCGTCTTCCACGGGCTCGCGCTTCGGGGCAGGGACGATGCCGGGCTGCGGCGTGTCCGCGCCTGAGCCTGCGTCGTCCTCCTGCGTGGCGGGGCGGTGCGCGACGGAGCCGCTCGAGGCGGTCGGCGTCTGGAACATCCACATCAAGCCGACGACGACGGCGATGGTGGTCGCTGCGTACAGGCCCGCCGTCTTCGTCAGGAGCGGCCGCGTGATGGGGACGATGCGCCGGAGGGCATCCGCCGCGCACCAGGGGAGGAACAGGAAGGCGGCCAGCAGGGCGGGCGCCATGCGCGAGCGCAGCAGTTTGGCCGCGCGATGCAGCCGCGTGCGCAGGGTCGCCTCCGGCACGTCGAGCAGGGTGGCCGTCTCGCGGGTCGTGAGGCCTTCGAGGTGCCGCAAGACGACCGCGTCGCGGTAGGTGGCGGGCAGGGCGGCGACCGCCGAGCGTACGGCGAGCTCGCGTTCGACCTCGAGGGCGGCGTCCAGCGCGGCGGGGGCCCGGCGCACGGGCACATCCTCGTGGGGCTGCGCCAGGCGCGCGGCCAGGTCGCGCTGGCGGCCTTGCTTGGCCTTGCGACGGTAGGCGAGGCGGATCACCGTCGTGAGGAGCCAGGGCATCACCGGCGCATCGAGGCCCGAGCCCCGCTTGCGCAGGAGGGCCATGTAGGCGCCCTGCACGGCATCTTCGGCGTCCTGGGGCTCCCCGATGCGGCGCGCGACGCCCATCAGCTTGGGGCGGGTGACCTCGACGAGGCGGTCCATGGCCTCTTCGTCGCCGCTGAGCAGGTAGCGCTCGACAAGGGGCCCGAGCGGGTCGGGCTTGCCCGGGGCCTGGTTCGTGCGGGCCGTGTGGGATTGCGTGTCGCTCACACCCTTGTAGTGCATCTCGCCGTCAGTTCGTTTCATCCAATCCGGAGTCACGACGTTCAGCGTACCTGCGGCTGCGTGCGACGGGGTCCTGGCCGTAGTACGTCTTGAGGACGTCGTACAGCTCCGCGTGGTCGCGCTGGAGGACGGTGCCCTTCTCGAAGAAGGTCTCGGTGGCCACGGCGAAGAACTCGGCCTCGTCCGTGGCGCCGTAGTGATCGAGGATGTGCCGGCGACCGCGGCGCGCGGCCTCGCGCAGGTCCGCGAACTCGCGCGTCATCACCCGGCGCCAGGTGTCCAGCGCGCCCGGCGCGCGCAGGCGCGGCGTACCATCGATCCAGCCGTCACCGAAGTCGAGCCGATGGGCGAACTCGTGCAGCACGAGGTTCGTGCCGTCCTTCTCGTCGCTGGCGCCGTGCCGCACCCAATCCCACGCGAGGATCACGGGGCCGCGGTACCAGGCTTCGCCGGCGTGCTGCGCCCCCGTCGTGACGACGCCTCCGGGCCCGTGGCGGGGGAAGGGGGTCTCGTAGCTGCGCGGGAACACGAGGATGGAGCGCACCTCCGGGAAGTAGTCGTGCTCGAGTTCCAGCAGCAGCAGCGCTGCCTGGGCGGCGATGACCACCTGCATCTCCTCGTCGAGCTCGAGTCCGGCGCAGCCCTCCCAGCGCTTCTCGGCCACGATCACGCGGGCGATGTCGAGCACGCGCTCACGCTCGGCCGCGTCGAGCGGGGCGAAGAGCGGGTAGGGCTCGAGCCACGTCGTCCAGGCCTCGGGCCGGGGCTGGGCGAGCAGCTTCCGGCGCCGTCGGCGTCGCCACCAGCCGAAGATCACGCGCGGTCCTCGGCTTCGATCAGCGCGAGGCGGTTGCCGAAGG
>JARGNS010000335.1 GCA_029213105.1 Planctomycetota bacterium | reverse complement strand
TCATGGCATGTGCCGCGTCTACTTCGTGTTCTTGCTGGGGGAGGATGTCTTCAGGAGCATCGGTTCCCCCCAGTCGGCGCGATCGAGCGTCATGCGCTCGGCGCCGAAGCCGACCTCGAGGACCAGGACCTGCGCGCCGGAGACATCGAGGGGGCCGACCCGTCGCGGGGCCTTGCCCCCGACGACGTCCTTCGCTTCCCAGAGCACCTTGCCGTCCGCGAGGATGCGGGCGCTCACGTTGCCGCGCGCGGTGGAACCGGCGGCCTCGGCAAGCAACTTGCCGTCGAGGGGAATCGTCAGCTTGCTCTCGCTGTTCACACCGAAGCCATGGCGGAACAGCGTGCCTCCCATGCGCAGCGGGCAACCGGAGGCGCGCCGGTCGACGCGTGCGCCGAACCAGCGCTTGAGGAACGCCGGGTAGGTCATGGCGGCCGGCGTTTCGTGGAACATGCGGTGCGTGCTCTCGAAGGGCAGGTCCGAGGCATAGACGAACTGCCCGCCGCGCCAGCGGATGTGACGCACCTGGGTGAGATCCACGCGCAGGACTTCCTTGGGCAGGGCGCGCAGGGCGAACGTCAGCGTCGTGCCCTCGAGGACCGGCGCACGCTCGGTCTGCAATCGTGAGCCGTCCTGCAGTTCGATCTCGGCGCGCAAGCCCTCGGGTGCGGGCAGGGCGTCGTTCTCCAGATGCAGGACGCGCAGGGACTTCCATGCCACCGAGCGCTCGCGACCGCCCTGGGTCTCGACGACCACGCCCTCGTCGTCGACCTCGAGCGCGGCGCCGCGGAACTCGTCGCCGTCCGTGTCGTAGGCCAGGTCGTCCTTCTCGGGGCGGGGGTGCTTGGCGGCCAGGTCGTGGCAGCGTTCGTCGCCTGCGGGCAGGGCCTCCAGGGTCCGGATGTGATCCAGCAGGAGGCCGACCTCGCCGAGGGACTCGCTGCCGAGTTGGATGACGTCCGCCCGGCCGCCGAGCAGACGTCCGGCCAATTGGCTCCCGCCCGTCAGCCACGCGCGAAAGCGCGGGCCGCCCCGGCGGCGGGGTGCGCTGGCAGGCAGGTCGAGCGCGATGGCGGAGGTCAGGGCCACCCGGCGCGGCGTGCCGCTCGCATCCTTCAGGGTGACGTGCTGGGCGTCGAGGCCGATCAACACGCCCTTGATCTGGCTCACCTCGAGCGTACGCAGCACCACGGCCGGGGCCTCCGGCGCCGCGAGCGCCTCCCGGTGGGGGGCGCTGGGCAGGAGGAAGAGGGCCGCAAGGAGGGCCGTGAGGCCTGCAGGGAGCGGGGTTTGCATCGGTCCAGTGTCGAACTCGCGGCAAGCCCCGTCAAGCGGCGCTGCATGGCGGGCCGCCGGGGGGCCGCTAAAGCCGGCTTTGCGTTGCTTCGGCGCAGCGCGTACCTTGACCCGCCGGAGCCGGCACCAACTTCGCAGCGCAGCGAAGCGGCAGCGACGGGACGCGCCCATTCCATGACGATCGATTCCAACGCCGCTCCCCGCCTCCGCGTGATCTGGGCGGGACGTTCCGTCGTCGGTTGCGTCCGTACCAACAACGAGGACGCGCTGTGGGCCGGAGCCCTCGCCGGGGACCCCGGGGACGGGCGCGAGATCACCGATGACGTCGAGGGCGACAGCGTGCTGCTCCGCCCGGGGGCCGTCCTGGCCGTGGCCGATGGCATGGGGGGCGCCAAGGCTGGCGAGGTGGCGAGCGAGCTCGCCGTGACCATCCTGCGGGAAGAGATGCTGCGCCGGGCCGCCGAGGGCGCCGCCGACGGGGCCGACGAGGGCGGACTGGCCGAGGCCTTCGTGGGGGCCGTCGAGGTCGCCAACGAGCGCATCCGCGACGAGAGCGCCGTCAACCCGGCCCGCCGCGGCATGGGCACCACCCTCACGGCGGTCTGGGTCTACGACCACACCGCCCAGCTCGTGCACGTGGGCGACAGCCGGGCCTACCTGTTCCGCAAGGGCCGCCTCTCGCGTCTCACCAAGGATCAGAGCCTGGTCGAGAAGCTGCTCGAGGACAACATCATCACGGAGGAGGAGGCGCAGCGCATGGGCGCGCGCAACATCATCCTCCAGGCGCTCGGCAGCGAAGAGGACCTCGACGTGGCCCAGCCGCGCAGCGGCCTCGAAGCCGGCGACATCCTCATGCTCTGCACGGACGGCCTCACGGGTGTCGTCCCGGACGACGACGTCGAGGAGATCCTGCGCGCGGGGGGCTCCCTCGAGGAGGCCTGCGCCCGCCTCATCGCGGCCGCCGAGGCCGGGGGCGGCCCGGACAACATCACGGTCCTGGTCGGCCGGATCGAGCCGGAGCACAGCGCACCCCACGCGTAGCGCTGGCCGGCGGCGGGGGGGCTCTTCCGGGCCGGTCGTGGTCGCGCCGGCCCGCGCCCGGATCCCTTGCGGGCTTTTTGCCGAACGAGCAGCGCCCGCGGCCGTACGAACCCCCTACAGTGGGATTCCTCACGTCCCCTGGGAACCAGCGCCCTCGAGGCGGGTCTAACCGTGGCAGAACACGAACAACGTCCCCCGAACCGCGATCCCGACCTCGAGGCCATCCAGGCTTTCCGGGCTGGCGATGCGGGTGCATTCGACACGCTCGTGGATCGTCACCAGGGCCGGGTCTACCGGCTGGCGTGGCGCATCCTGGGCGATCGCGATGCCGCCCTCGACGCCGCCCAGGAGAGCTTCGTGAAGGCCTGGAAGGCCCTGCCGCGCTTCGAGGGCAAGGCCCGCTTCTCCACATGGCTCACCCGCATCGCCATCAACCAATGCCGCAACGAGCTCCGCAAGCGGGGCACGGTGAAGCACACCCGTCCCCTCTCGTTGGACGCGCCCGTGCCGGGGACGGAGTCCCCGCGGGGTGCGAGCGTGGCCGATCACGCCCCGGAGGCCTGGGAGACCGCGCGGGGCGAGGAGCTGCGCTCGGCTTTCGAAGCGGTGATGCGCGCCCTCGAGCCCGAGGCCCGCGAGGTCTTGATCCTCACCGAGGTCGAGGCCCTCTCCTACGAGGGCATCGCCGAGCTGTTGGACGTGCCGGTCGGCACGATCCGCAGTCGTTTGCATCGCGCCCGTGCCGACGTTCGGCGTCGCATGGCCGCCGTCCTGGATGTGTCGCGTGATTGATCCCATGCCCCACGAGTTGCACGACCTGCTCGACGGCCGTCTCGACGACGACGCCGCCGCCGCGGTGCGTGCGCGCATCGCGGCCGACGCCACCTGGCGTGAGGCCTGGGACGAGCTGCAGCGCATCCAGGGGTGGGTCCGCGCCCACGGGCCGCGGGGCGTCGAGATGGAGCCCCCGCCGACCCTGCGGGCCGGCATCCAGGCACGGATCGCCGACCTGCAGGCCGCGGACGATCAGGCACCCGGGGCGGTCGCGGGCAATGATCCCACCGCGGGGGCCGAGACCGCGGCCGTGATCGCCGCGTCGTCGGCGTTTGCCGAGGATGCAGGGACGCCGCGAACGCCGCGTGCCCCGGGCGGACGTCCGACTCGCTTGCTGCGGATCCTCACCGTGTGCTACGCCAGCGCGGCGCTGCTCGTGGTCGGCTTCACGGTGGCGTACATCACCGTGCTGGGCAACCCCGACGCCCCCGCGGGCGGCCAGGATCCGGCGAGCATCGAGACGGCGGATGGCCTCGATGCGGCCGAGCTGGCGAAGCGCCGGCAGCTCGACCCGCTTGCGAAGGACGACGCAGGGGCCCTGGCCGAAGCCGGCGCCCTGCGCGAACAGCTCGAGCGGGACGGTGTCCAGCGCGACCGGCGTGCCGCCGACCGCGGGAACGAGCCGCACGGCGGACTCGTGGCCGAGGGTGTGGGCGGGCCGGTGACGCGAGCCCGCGACAGCCGGGCTGCCAGCCCGGCGAAGTCGCCGGCGGTCCAGCCCCCCGCCCTCGAGCCGCAAGGCAAGCTGGACGATGGCCTGGACGACGGCCTGGCTGTCGGTCAGGGCTCCTCCGGCGCGACCGGGCGCGCGTCGCCGCCGGCGCCCCTGCGCACCGGAGGCGGCTTCCGGGGGCCGGGCGATGGCATGCAGCCGGGGGCGCGCACGCCGAGCGACAGCCCGGCGCCCGCCAGCGCGCCCGAGGCCGACGGCTCCCCCCAGCCCCGTGCGTCCTCGGGGCGTCTGGGGCAAGCAGGCGAGAAGAAGACGCGCCCCTCGGCCCCGGGCCGCGGGCGTGGCGCCAAGCGCAAGGAGGCGGGGACCTGGGCCGAGCCGGACGACCGCCTGGGCCGCCTGGCCAGCCGCCTCACCGCCGGCGACATCGTCTACGTGATCGAGACCGACCAGCCCGCGGCGGCCCGGGCCGAGCTGCTCGCCGTGATGAACCGCCTCGCGACGCCGGATGGCCTGGATGCCCTGGATGGCAAGGACGCCGGGCGCCGTGACGCGGAGGACAAGGTCTCCGAGCGCCGGCCGGGGAAGCGCGCCGCCGAGGAGGACGAGGACGCGGGTCCCCGGCCCGCGGCCCAGCCCGGCAATGGGATCGGCCTCGGCGGCGGATCCGCGCCGCCGCGGGTGCCCGCGCCCAAGCTCGGCAGCGGCGCGATCGCGCTGCAGCTCTACCGGCTCGAGGCGCCGGCTGTTGCGAACCTGCGCGCCCGCCTGGCGTCCACCCCGGGCGGGGCGGCCGCCGCAGCC
>JARGNS010000334.1 GCA_029213105.1 Planctomycetota bacterium | reverse complement strand
TGGCGATCGGACTCTCCGTCCTGGACCGCCGCGGCGTGGCTTCGACTGCGAGCTAGTCGGACTTGAGCAGATCGAAGAGACTGCTGAAGTCGTCGGTCCAGCGCGGACCCGGCTCCGGCAGGTCACGCGCGTGCTCGTGGACGGCATCCTGGGCGAGGAAGACCGTGTTGCTCGTCATGAGCAACCAGCCTGACGAGTCGACGCGCCGGCTCTCGCGCTTCTTGTTCTTGATGTAGAGCAGCTCGTGCCCGAGATCCTTGGCCAGTCGGTGCACGACCGGCTTCATGTCGATGAACCGGTTGGATACGTGCATGGCCAGGATGCCGCCCGCGCGAAGGTGACGCCAGTAGACGTCCAGCGCTTCCCTCGTGAGCAGGTGGATCGGCACGGCATCGCTGCTGAAGGCGTCCACCGCCAGGACGTCGAACGCCTGCGACTGACCGTCGTCGAGCTGGTGCTCGAGCATGATGCGGGCATCGCCCAGCACCGTGTCGACCTTGGCCCCGCGCGCTCGTGCGTCGCGCAGGAACGTGAAGTGTTCTTCCGCCCAGTCGGAAACCATCGGATTCAGTTCGTAGAAGCGCATCACATCGGCGTGGTGCAGCTTGCGCGGCTTGACGTAGTTGCGCCGGGAGCGCTCGGGGTCGACGCGGGCATTGGCGTAGGCCGCCATGGTTCCCGCGCCGAGTCCGATCACGCCCACACGGAAGGCACGCGTCGGGTTGCTGCGCCCAGGGTGCATGCGCAGTGCAAGGCCGATCCCGCTACGCGGGCCGTAGTACGAGGTGGGCCAGTCCGGGTGCCGCTTCAGCTGGACGCCGTGGCGGATGCGCCCGTGCTTGATGCCCCAGGCATGGTCGGAGCGCCCTGCCCGGTACTCACGAATGGCGAGCATGCCGTAGAAGTTGCGGTCGTGGAGCACGTGCTTGCGCTCGTCTTCGCGAACGATCCAGAGGAGTGAGCCCGCGAACACGACCACGCCCACGACGACGGTCATGCGCACGAAGAGGATCCGCAACCGGCGGGGCGACGCCCACCACTCGCGCAGCCCGTGGCCTCCCAGGCGACGTCGCATCTCGATGCCCAGGAGCACCATGGCCGCCACCAGGCTGACAGCCACGGCCATCTGGCCACGCCACGTCTCCCAGAGCGCCTGCGTCCTCGAGCTTGCGCTCCCCTCGAACCAGGCGGTCGCGTCGAAGGCGAGGCCGACACCTGCCAGGAGCGCCGCGAGTCCCACGACCGCGCAGAGTCCGCGCAACACAGTCCGCAGCTGGCTGGTCGCCTCGACGGGCCGGGACCGCAGGGCGACCCAGGCCATGAGGACCGCACAGCTCGTGAAGAGGATGTGGTACTCGTAGAAGCCGGCGAGGACCGCGGGGGCCACGATGGCGACGAAGAGCCCCCCCAACGCGCCGCCAATCGAGACCATCAGGAAGAAGAAGGTGAGCTGCCGCGGGGCCGGCTTGAGACGTGCGAGTTCGCCATGGGCGCACATGCAGCAGACGAAGAGGGCGAGGGAGTAGCCGACGATCTGCTCGACCAACCCCATGTGCACGCCCCCGTGAAGGATGCGAACGGCGTTGATCGCGACGATCGGCAGCAGGGCGAAGTAGAGCGGGCGCACGTACCAGCGATCGCTATCGAAGCAGAGGATGAACGTGAGCAGGTAGAGGCAGAGGGGCACGATCCAGAGGAAGGGCACGACGGCCACGTCCAGGCACATCTGGTTGGTCGTCGCCAGCAGCAACCCCGAGCCGCAGGCCGAGAGCGCCAGCCACATCACGATCTGGCCGAGGCGGGGACGGCTCGCGTCGGACCTGCCGACCCCAGCCGTGTCGACCGGGCGGGGGGCTTGAGCCGGGGCACGCTTGAGCAGCATCCAACCGCACAGGCAGCAGAGCAGCGCAAAGACGCCGTAGCCCCAGGACCAGAGGCCGGTCTGCTGGGGCAGGCGCAGGATGCGCTCGAAGACGAACGGGTAGGAGAGCAGCGCCAGCAGCGACCCGGCGTTGGAGAGGGCGTAGAGACGGTAGGGCGAGCGCCCGGGCTGCAGCCGGGCGAACCATCCCTGGAGCAGCGGGCCCGTGGCGGAGAGCAGGAGATAGGGCAGCCCCACGCTGGCGCTCAACACCCACAGGATGCGCCCCACGGGGGCATCGGCATCCACGGGCTTCCAGGACGGATCCGGCGCAATCGGCAGGGTCAGCAGGGCGAGCAGCAGCAGGGTGCCGTGCACCAGGGCCTGACGCCGGCTCGGAAGCCGGCTCACGATGAAGTGCGCGTAGGCGTAGCCGCCCAGGAGCAGCAACTGGAAGAACAGCATGCAGGTCGCCCACACGCCGGGCGAGGAGCCGAACCAGGGCAGGATGCACTTGCCGATCACCGGCTGCACCTGGAACAGCAGGAACGCGCTCGTGAAGACGGTGACGCAGAACAGCAACGTCGTCTGCCAGACACCCGGAACGGCCACTGGCGCAACGGGCGCGGAGACGGCGGGCGGGGAGGCGACGGGCGCGGTCGGCACGGTGTGCGGGACGGCGGCCTCCGTCGTGCCGGGCCGTGCGGACTGCGGTCCTGCCTTGAGCATGGTGGCGCGCGTGTCCTCAGGTGCCATGACGTCGTCCTCGGGTGTGGGACGATGGGCGGCGCGGGACCACGGGCCCCTGCAATCCACGTCCTCCATCCCCCCTCTCGACCGGATCCGCCTCCAAACCCAAGGCGCGCCCCCCCGGGGCTAGACGCCCTGGCGAAGGGAGCCGGTGAGTTCGGGGGCCCGCGGGCGTGCGCTCTCAGGCGGACGGGACGAAGCGCGCTTCCCGTCGGCCTCGACGGGATCGGGCCGCGCGTGCGTTCCCAGCTCGGCACGTAGTGTGTTCGTCGGCTCTCCCCGCAGGGCATCCAGGAGGCCGTAGATCACCAGGATGACGCCGGCCATCTCGAGCCCCTCCTCGAGGGAGACCCAGCCGACGGCGTAGGCCACGCGCGAGAATGCGGCAGGATCGGACGGACTCAGCCACTCGGCCCCCACGGCCCCACCCACGTAGAGGCCGCCCGACAGGATCAGGAGTGCGAGTGTTCTCGTGCGCCCCTGACGACGGAGGGCCTGCAGGAACGGCACGTAGGCCACGGTGAGCAGGACCACGCCTACGAGGGCGTAGGTGGTCCAGCGCTCGGAGATGCCCAGCAGCTCCTCGCCGTAGGTGTTGAGGAACTCGTGCATCCCGGCCACCTCGTCGATCGAGAGGTAGTGGAAGCCGAGTCCAAGCACGAACCACCAGACCCAGAGCCCGTCTCCCGTGCGCTTGCTGCTGCGCGCCACGAGCAGGGTCAGCTGTCCGGCCAGGAGCAGGATGGCGGCGGAGAACCACGTACCGAAGCTCTCCTCCTCGTCCAGGTCGAACATGTTCACGTACTTGTAGCTGACGAGATCGAGCCCATCGTCGGCCCAGAGCCAGGCGCTGCCGATGTTGAGCAGCACGAGCACGAACGCCACGGCAGCCAGGGCGAGGGCGACGCGCTGCGGGTCGATCCGGAACTGCAGGGGCCGGTCCATGGCACCTCACGAGGGGACGGCGGATACGGGGCTCCGCTCCCCCATCGGCCCACCCCCGGCCCGACCTGAAGGGCTGCCCCGCTGTTCTGCACGGAGAGTCCGGGATCCGGCTGTCGCCCCCCCGCCCGATGCTCTGGGCGTGGTCCAGCCGCCGACACCGCCCGAGAACCGCCTCGTGCACGCCGATGCCCTCGCGTTCGCACGCGGCCTGCCCCCGGGCTCCGTCGACCTCGCGTACCTCGACCCGCCGTTCTTCACGGGCCGCACCCTGAAGGGCCGCGGCGTGCAGGCCTTCGCCGACCACTGGGACGGCGACATCGACGCGTACCTGGCATGGCTCGAGCCGCTGTTGGCCGCACTGCGGGAGAGCCTCACCCCCACGGGCTCCATCTACGTCCACTTGGACTGGCACGCCGTGCACTACGCCAAGGTGCTGATGGATCGCATCTTCGGCTACGACAGCTTCCTCAACGAGGTGGTCTGGTTGTACGGACTCGGAGGCAGCTCCAACCGCCGCTGGCCGCGCAAGCACGACAACCTCCTCTGGTACGCCCGCGACCCGGGCCGGCATTGGTTCGAGGCCGCACGCATCCCCGCGACCTCCCAGCGCATGCGCGGCCAGATGAAGAAGGCACCGGACTGGTGGGAGATCCCTGCCCTCAACAACATGGCCCACGAGCGCACGGGCTACCCCACGCAGAAGCCCCTGGCCCTGCTCGACCGCATCGTGCGCAGCAGCTGCCCCCCGCGCGGGCTGGTGGTCGATCCGTGCTGCGGCTCCGGCACCACCGCCGTCGCGGCCCATGCCGCCGGGCGCTCGTTCGTCGTCGGGGACTGTGCCGAGGAGGCCGTCACCGTCACACGCACACGCCTCGACGGACTAGAGATCCCCTTCGTGGAGACACTGCACGGAGAGCGCGCCGAGCTTTCGTAGCAAGCCGGACAGGTGCAGGTGCGTGTCGTGGGTCTGGATGCTGATGCGCACCTCGGGACCCAGCGTGCGCGCGTGCGGGCCGATCTCCCCGTCCACGTCCTCGCCCATCTTCCAGGCGTAGTCCGCCGTATCGAGGCCGAACGACTCGAAGGCGACCGGCGTCTTC
>JARGNS010000333.1 GCA_029213105.1 Planctomycetota bacterium | reverse complement strand
CCGAGGACCGCGGTCGGCCCGGCGAGAGGCGCGTGGTGGATGGCCCCGTCCGCGAGCCGCGCCTTGCGTCGCATCCAGGCGAGAACCGTGCCTGCACCCGCGGGGGGAGGCTGCATGCCCCGGCACGGGAAGGTGCGCTCCAGGCGCCCGAGAGGCTCGCGAGAGGCGCTCCCGAGGCCGCGCGCCGTCCGTGAGAGCTGGATGCGGGCGTACGGTGGGGGGGCAGGGGCTTGTGCGGTCCGATCTGGCCTGCGGACGTTGAGCGCGCAGGACGTTGGAATCCCCTATCCGTGACTCGAGCCTCAAGGAGTGGCCGGGCGAGGGAATCTACAGCTTCCCGATGTGGGAGTGGATCCTCGTCTTCGCGGGACCGCTGACGCTGGTCGGCGTCGCCTGGGCGCTCGCAACGGACCCGCCGGTCGTGCCTACGGACGCTGCTCCGGAGGCGTAACGCGTCTCGACGCCCGCGCCCGCTTGAGGTGGAAGATCCCTACGCTCAGGAAGAGCACGGCGCCGAGCACCTGCACGAAGACGAGCAGCATCGGCCCGTAGAGCGTGAGCGGCACCGACGCGATCATCAGGACGGCGAGGAACAGGCATAGCACCGCCGTCGTGGCGTGGGCGGTGCCGGGGTTGGGTGCGGGTGCGGCGCTCATGCGGTGAGTGTCCCCCATGACGGGGGGTTCGCCTACTTCGGAAGGGGTACGAGCAGTTCCTCGTCCTCGACCCAGCCATCAGGAACGTCCGTTTCGCACCGCGCTCGTGCAGGGCGATGAAGAAGGGCGGATAGCACTCGTACTCGAGGTCGCCCAGGCCGGACGTGACGACCGCGGCGACGCTCTTCGCCACGGCACCGTGGCGGTCCATGCGGAAGCCGACGCGCTGACCGAAGTAGTCGATTGCCTGGCCCCTGTGCGCTGGGCTGACCTGAACCCCAGAAACTGGTCCGCGCGGTGTGCCAGTTTTCCCACAGTGAAGGGTGAGGAAGTTGGCCATGAAGAGGAAGCAGTTTCCAGAGCAGCAGGTCGCGATGGCCCTCGAGCAGGTGCGCTCGGGGCTGAAGGTCGAGGAGGTCTTCCGCAAGCCAGACCACGTTCTACCGCTGGCGCAAGAAGTACGGCCCGATGCAGCCGAGCGAGATCAAGCGCTTGAAGCAACTCGAGGATGAGAACCGCCGACTGAAGTCGATTGTGGTGGACCTGACCCTCGACAAGGCGATGTTGCGAAGAAAGAGATTGAAGCCGGCCCGCCTGCGCACGGAGGTATCCGCTCTGCAGCGGACCTTCGGCGTGAGCGAGCGCAGGGCCTGCCACGTCACCGGCGCCCGCCGTACGACGCAACGCTTCGTCAGCGCAAGCCCTCGAAGGCGCCTCTGAGAATGCGTCTGTGCGAGCTCGCGATGGACCGGCCCCGCTTCGGCTGCAGGCGCCTGCACGTCCTCCTGTAACGCCATGGCTGGCACGTCAACCACAAGCGCGTCTATCGGCTCTGCTGCGAGGAGGGGCTGCAGGTGCGCGTCAAGCGGCGCAAGAAGCTGGCTGCGAAGCCTCGTGTCAAGCCGCCCGCAGCGAGCAAGATCAACGAGCGCTGGAGCATGGACTTCATGGCGGACTGGGGACCGTCGAACTAGCTGGGGTGTCCGGTCTCTGGGCCGAGGCTTGCGGGGATGCCGAGCCCGGGAACCCTGTTCGAGATTGGTGAGACTCGCGCGCGAACATCGAACAACGATCCCGGGCTCCGTATCCAGGGTCGAGACGCTCGGCAGACCGTGCCGCGTCGGCCCCTACAGCTGGTCCTGGAGCCAGGCCCGGGCGAAGTACCAGTCGCCCTCTGCGGTGCGTTTGGACACGCCAAGCGCCTCGGCGATCTCCTCCAGCGTCATTTCGGCGAACAGGCGCAGCTCGACGACCTTCGCCTTGCGGTCATCCAGCGCCGCCAGCCTGTCCATGGCCTCACCCAGTGCGATCACATCGACCGGATCGGAGCCGCCCAGGTCTGCCACACGCTCGATCGTGACGGCGACGTGCTCACCCGAGCGTTTCTTCGCGTTCTTCTTGCGCGCGTGGTCCACCAGTACCTGGCGCATCACCCGTGCGGCGATGGCCAGGAAGTGCGCGCGGTCCTTCCACGTGCTCTGCTTCTGATCGACGAGGCGCAGGTATGCCTCGTGCACGACGGCCGTCGGCTGCAGCGTGTGGTTCCCACGTTCGCGTGCGAATTGCCCCCGGGCCGCCCCGCGCATCTCCTCGTAGACGAGGGGGAACAACGCATCGGCTGCCTCCTGGTCGCCGCTGCCGAGGCGCTGAAGCAGGGCCGTGATGTTGTCGTCGCCGGGGGGAGGCATGCGCGCACTCTACCTCGCCCGGATCGTCCAGCGCCCTTGCCGAGTCGCGCACAGCCTGGGACCCTTGGGGCCCCCCAAGACCGAGGCCGATCTCCTTGAGCACGGACGAGCCCCACCCCGGCGACCTTCAGCCGGATGACTTCCAGCGTGTCGCAGCCCTCTTCGAGAGCGCGCGCGAACTGCATGCCGACGAACGCGCCGCCTGGCTCGACGCCCAGGCCGTCGCCCAGCCCGAGCTCCGTGCCCAGGTCGAGCGACTCCTGGCCCACCACGACGGTGGGGCGGAAGCCGTCGATCGTTTCGGGGACGTCTTGCGCGACGGCCTTGCCGACGTCACAGCTCTCGGGCCGTACCGCGTCGTGCGCGAGCTCGGCGCCGGGGGCATGGGCGTCGTCTACCTGGCCGAGCAGACCGAGCCGCTCCAGCGCTTGGTTGCCCTCAAGGTGATCCGCGCAGGCCTGCGGGGCCCGGAGGTGGTCACGCGTTTCGAGCGCGAGCGCCAGACGCTCGCGCGGCTCGTGCATCCCGGCATTGCCCAGGTCCACGACGCGGGGAGCACCGAGGATGGCCGCCCCTATGTCGCCCTCGAGTATGTCGACGGTCAGCCCATCCACACCTACGCGTGCCAGCAGGCGCTCGATCTGGAAGCACGCCTCGCACTCTTTGTCAGCGTCTGCCGTGCCGTCGAGTTCGCGCACCAGAAGGGGGTGATCCACCGCGACCTCAAGCCGGGCAACATCCTCGTCACGGAGGTGGATGGCCGCCCCGTCCCCAAGGTGATCGACTTCGGGATCGCCAAGGTGATTGACGACGACGAGACGAATCGGGCGGAGCTCACCGAACTGACCGCGGCGGGCAGCGTCATCGGCACACCCGCATACATGAGCCCCGAGCAGGCCCTGCTGGGATCCGGGGATCTCGACACACGCAGCGACATCTACTCGCTCGGCGTCATTCTCTACGAGTTGCTTGCCGGGGCGCTGCCCTTCGATGCCAAGGCCCTGCGTGAGGCCGGCCCCGTCGAACTCCGGCGCATGTTCGCGGAGGACGATCCCACGCCGCCCAGCACCCGCGTCCGGGAAGCCGGTACCGTCGAGACCCGCCGCTTCGCGTCACGCCTGGAGGGCGACCTCGACTGGATCACGATGAAGGCGCTCGCCATGGAGCGCCAGCGCCGCTACAGCAGCGCCGGTGCCTTCGCGGACGACATCGGGCGCTACCTCACCGACGAGCCCATCGAGGCACGTCCGCCCAGCCGCCGCTACCGCCTAGGGAAGTTCGCCAAGCGCCATCGCGTGGGACTTGCGGCCGCCGCACTGCTGCTCGTGACGCTCCTAGCAGGGCTGGTGACCAGCACCGCGCTCTTCTTCGATGCGGAAGAAGCGCGCGAGGATGCCGATGAGGCGCGCGGACTTGCCGAGGAGCGACTCGCGGACGTCGAGCGGACGGCCGACCTGCAGAAGCTCGCCACGCTGACGGCCGAGGCCGAGGCGCTGTGGCCCGCCACGCCCTCGCGGGAGCCAGACCTCGTGGCCTGGCTGGCCCGTGCGGAGGCCGTGCGGGCCCGCCTGCCCGCCTACCAGACGCGCCTGGCGGCCCTGCGCCGCCGGGGCACCGAGACGGCCCGCACCGCGGACGATGCGACCGTGCGTGCACTCGACCTCCTGAGGCGGGAGGAGCTGGCGAAGATGCGTGACGCGGCCAGTTACCTGCCGGGGAGCGAGATGAGCCCGCCGGGGGACGACGTCGACCCCAAGCCGCTCGCGTTCTACGCCCGCCACACGTTCGAGCTCGCGTCCATCCCCGCACGGCCCCTTACCTACCGACTGCACGCCTTCGACGGGGCGATCCTCTATCTCAACGGCAAGGAACTCGCGCGTCAGAACCTCCCGGAGGGGGCGGTGACGCCGGACACGGCCGCGCTCGGCCCGCCCGTTCCGGGGAACCTGCGAGGCCGCGTGAATCCGGCGCTGCTCGTGAGAGGCCGAAACGTGCTCGCGGTGCGCATTCACGTGCGCGAGCGTGATCGCCCGCGCATGCAACTCACCTTCGACATGGACGGTCCGCGGGGGGAGCACCTCGTCCCGATCGATGCGCGCTGGCGTGTGCAGCCACCCGGCGCGCCGATGCTCGAGGCGTGGGCTGATGCCGCTACGCGTGTCGACTGGCCGGAGTACCGCGGCCCCGTCGGCTTCACCCCGCTGCGCCTCTACCCGCCGCACGTCCGTGCCGCGGCGGATCGCCTGCAGCAGGACATCGAAGGGGTGCGCGCGCGCAAGCGGCCGCTTGAAGCGGAACTCGCCCGGCGCGTGGACTGGACCT
>JARGNS010000332.1 GCA_029213105.1 Planctomycetota bacterium | reverse complement strand
CTCATGTCGAGCCTCGTCAACGAATCGGAGCAGGTCCTGGCCCATGAGGCCATCCGGGCCATCGGCGACGGCATCTACGACGTGCTGGTCGGCGGCCTGGGACTCGGCTACACCGCGTGGGCGGCGCTCGGCTACGAGCGCGTCCGCAGCGTCACGGTCATCGAGCTCCTCGACCCGGTCATCCGCTGGCACGAGCAGGGACTCGTGCCCCTGGGGCAGGAACTCCACGACCACCCCCGCTGCCGCTTCCTGCAGGGCGACTTCTTCGTGCTGACGACGGACCCGTCGGTGCGCGACGTGCTCCACCCCGCGGCCGGCTACGGCGCGATTCTCGTCGACATCGATCACGCCCCCGACGCCCACCTGCATGCCAGCCACGCAGGCTTCTACAAGCCCGAGGCCCTCACGCAGATCGCCACGCTGCTGCAGCCCGGCGGCGCCCTGGCCGTCTGGTCCGCCGGTCCGCCGCAGGCGGCCTTCACGAAGCAGCTCGAGGGCGTCTTCCCGCAGGTCTCGGTGCACGAGGTCGAGGTCTACAACCCCATGGCCGATGCCGACCAGGTCGACACGATCTACGTGGCGAAGAAGGCCGGGACGATCCCCATGGCGGAGCCCACCCGGCGCAGCGCGCCCGCGACCCGTCGCACCTCCCCCCGGCGCTGAGCCTGCCGCGGCCTCGCCGAGGTGATCAGTCGTCCTCGAGGGGCTCTTCGACGACTTCCTCTTCCTCGCCGATGAGCTGCTCGAGGGAGGGATCGTTCGCGAAGCCGACGTAGCCCGCGCGACGGCCCGCGGGCAGCGCGTCCCCGAGGGGCTGATCGACAAGCGCCGGTGTGTGGATGGAGACCACGTGCGGGCCGGGCTCCAGCTCTCCTCCGTAGCGCGCGAAGAACTCCTCGATCGGGCCACCCGGCTGCACGTGCTCGAGCCCCTCGTGAGCGCCCTCGAAGACCAGACTGTAGGCCCCCGCGCGCACCGCGGCCTCCACGACGGAGACGACACGGCCCCACGGGACGCCAGCGCGCAGCTTGATCGAGACGCCGATGGGTGTCTCGGGTGTCGCGCGCCGCCGGCGCAGGGCATGGATGAGCTGCATGCCATCGGCGATTCCCGGGCCGCTGGGATGCGGCGCCGCGCGGGGCCGCTCGGGGCCGATCGACAGGCGTACGAGCTCGCCATCCAGTGGCCCGGTGGCGCAGCACCGATCCTTGGGCAGGAACACGGCGATCGCCCCGGGGCGGCGGTCGCGACCATCCAGCACGCTCACGAACATGCGCGTCAACTGCACGCTCGGATGCACGCACTCCATGAGGATCCGCGCGACGACCAGGCTCGGGGTCTCGCGATCGATGCGCAGCAGCACGTCCGCGGCGCGCGCGCCGTCCGACGCCAGCGCCGTCGCCTGGCGCGGCCCGGGCTCCCGGGGCGGCAGCGCGTCGCGCGCGGCACCGTCCCGAAGCGCGCCGTCCCGAGCAGCCATGCCTCGCACCGTGCCGGCCAGTTCCCCGGCCGACGGCCCCGCGGGGTCCTTGCCCCCGCTGGCTTCGATGAGCAGAGGACGCAGCCCCTTGAGGGTGGTCGGCTTGGCGCCCACGTAGACCCGCCGGGTGGCCGTGATCGTGATGTCCACGCGTCCGGCCCGCGGCGGCTCGGCACCCAGGATGCTCACGACCGGAAGGTCCACGGGGCCGGGCAGGGCCTCCGGGCGCCCGTCCGGGCACGCGCCGAGCGCGCAGGCACTGGCCAGCAACAGCAGACTCGAGACGATCCGACCCAGGGCATGGCGCCGCATCATCGACGCTAGCGCAGGTTGCTCAAGTAGTCGGAGATGGCCTCGCTGAAGCGGGAGCCGCTGCTCTCCTCCAACAGCTTCTCGAGTTTGGCGACGGTGCGCTCGACGATCACGTCCGTGCGCTTGCTCTCCTTCACCCGCTCGAAGGCCTTGACGATCTTGCGGAACTGCTTCTCGAGCTTGATCGCCCCGGCCAGCGCCTCGGAGGCCTTGGCCTCGGCAACCGCCATTTCCACGGGATCCGCCAGCGAGGTGCCCTTGACGACCTTCTGCAGTGCCTTGAGCCGGGGCTGCACCTCGGAGGGCTGGGAGGACTCACACCCGAGCGCCGCCGCCAACTGTCGATCCCGCCAGCGTGTGACGCCCGCATGGATGCGGTCGAGGTCGATCTTGTTCTCGTCATCTGCCGGTTGGGCCCGCAGGGTCTCGAGCTTCTTGATTGCACCGCCGAGGGACTTGCCCGCGGCGATCTGGGACGCGAGCTTCTTCTGGGGACCGAACGGCTCGTTGCCGAGCCAGATGACAGGCGCATCGGCGAGCAACTTGTCGACCCACTCGATCATCTTGAGGCCATCACCGCCGTGATAGCTCCCGCCCATGTGATGCCGGCGCAGCTTGCCGGTGTGATCGAACACGATGTAGTAGGGCACATAGCCGTTGCCCTTCACGTCGGGATGGCCCCCCTGCTTGGTGATGGTCATGTTGGGCGAGGTGCCCGAGAACCCATTGGCCTGCAGATAGGCGACCACCTCCTTGCGCGAGGACGTGGCCTGGCAGTGTGAGGCGACGAGATGGAACGGCTTGCCTTCGAGGCGTTTGGCCAAACTGACCAAGTGCGGCGTGATCTGCCGGCAGCCTACTCACGACCCCCAGATGTCGAACAGGACGACCTTCCCCTGAAGGTCCTCCTTCGTGATCTTGGCGCCGTACCAGTAGTCCCCGAGGGTGACCTGGCCGAGGGTGCTCTTGCTCGTGTCACCCGGTCCCTGCCCCTCGTCCGCCGTGGCGGCGAGGGCGAGACCGAGCACGAGGGCCATGCTGAGTACCCGGACCGGACGAAGCAGCGTTGCTCGCGTCATGGGAGCCTCCCGGCGCGGACGTCCGCGCGGGGTGCATCCTACGGGCGCTTGGGCAGCTTCGGGACCTTGAGGCTCGGACGCTTGCGCATGTCCGGGATCTTGGGCTTCTCCTTGCGGATGATCTTCTCGATCTCGGCCAGGCCACGCTCCATCTGCGGATCACGCCCCTTGACCCAGTCCGCCGGGGTGATGTCGACCTCGATGTCCGGATCGGTGCCGTAGTTCTCCACGCCCCAGCCCGTATCGATGAAGAAGTGGGCGAACTCGGGCTGTGTCGTGATGGTGCCATCCACGAGGGCGTGGCGCGGCCAGATGCCGACGACGCCACCCCAGGTGCGCTTGCCGATCAGCGGTCCCAGACCGTAGAGCTTCCAGGAGTGGCTGAAGATGTCGCCATCGGAGCCGGCGAACTCGTTGGTCAGACAGACCATCGGCCCCATCGGTGCATCGTTCGGATACGTGTCGACGCCCATGTAGCGCGAGGAGCCATAGGCCACGCGCTCGCGACGCAGCTTCTGCAGCAGCAGCTGCGAGACGTGCCCGCCGCCGTTGTAGCGCACATCCACGATCAGACCGGGCTTGTCGACCTCCTGCTTGAAGTAGCGGTGGAACTCGCTGAACCCCCAGGGGCCCATGTTCGGCACGTGCACGTAGCCAACCCGGCCACGGGTGGCCTTGTGGACACGCTCGCGGTTGGTCTCGACCCAGTCGCGGTAGCGCAGCATCTGGTCCGAGACGATCGTCTCGATGGTGACCGTGCGCGTGCGGGAGCCCGACTTCACGCGCAGGGTCACTGCGCGCTTGGCCTGGTTCACGAGACACATCGCGGGCGAGGTCTTCGCATTGCACGCGGTACCGTTCACCGCCAGGATCTCATCACCGACCTTGACGCCGATGCCCGGCTGGGTCAGCGGCGACGTCGCCCCCTGCTCCCAGCTGTCTCCGCGCGGGATCGACTGGACGACCCAGCGCTTCTTGCGGCTCGACCAGACGATGTCGGCACCGAGCTGCCCCTGGTACCAGGCCGGCGGCGGGACGTAGTCGCCCCCGAGCTCGTAGCAGTGGGAGGTTCCGAGTTCCCCCTGCATCTCCCACATCAGATCGGAGAACTCGGCGCGCGTGGCCACGCGATCCACGAGCGGACGGTAGCGGTCGTGCACGTCCTGCCAGTCGATCTGGGTCATGTCGGCCACCCAGAACTGGTCGCGCTGCAAGCGCCAGGCTTCGTCGAACATCTGGCCCCACTCCAGGGCGGGCTCGACCTCGAGACGCAGGCGCTCGAGATCCACCCAACCGCTGTGGCGGCCGGCATCGTTCTTCGGCGAGAGGTCCTTGCTCAAGACCGTCGCGGCGAGGGCCCGCACGCGGTTGCCGATCCGCACGAGCAGCGCCGCACCATCCGCACTCACGTCGAAGTCCGTGATGCCGTTGATCACCGTCTCGGTCTTGGCGGCATCGAAGATGTGGGCCTGCAGGACCTGCCGGGCGGGAGGCGCTCCCGAGGATCGCCAGCTGACGTCCATGGAGCCCTCGACCGGCATGTGGGCGAACAAGGCGCGGCCCTTCGCGCCGACGATGCGCGTGTAGCGCTGCTCGCCGACCGGGAACGCCAGCACGCGGTCCTGGATGCCCGCCAAGTGGATGGTCGTGCCGCCACCCGAGTCGTCCTTGCCCTGCTTGCCGCCGCCCACGATGGGCTTGGGCTCGCGCGCCGCCGCGGAGAACGGCGACGGTGTGTCCTTGGAGAGCGTGACGAGACAGGGGCGCACACCGCGCGGGAAGCCCAGGTCGAAGTACTGGTTGTCGTAGACGGGG
>JARGNS010000331.1:3205-4702 GCA_029213105.1 Planctomycetota bacterium | reverse complement strand
CGTCGGGCGCGCTCGCAGCCCACCGCGCCGGCCGCGCCTTCCCCGTGGCGGGGCAGCCCGCGGGCGTGGCGCCAGGCACGGCCCGATGGCCGTGGGGGCCTGGCCATCGCAGACGGGGCCCAGCGTCTGACGGTGCCGCCGGCGGACGTGCGGCTCGTCACGTACGACTTGGGTGCCGTGGCGCCCGGCGAGGCGATCCGGCTGGAGCCGCTGCTGGGGCAGTCGTGCGCGGATGCGTCGGCGATGGAGACGGCGTGGGGGGGCGCCCCCCGCGGGCTGCCGGCCGCGTGGTGGCAGGGCTTGGCGGCCGACCTCGTGGCGCGCGTCGGCGAGACACGCTGGCCGCCGGACACCACGCGGCTTGCCTGGGACGAGGGGCGCCAGCTCCTGCTCGTGCAGCAGACCGAAGCGTCGCTGCGTCTTGTCGAGCGCGTGCTCGACGAGTGGGATGCCCGCGGGCAGTGCGTGCTCCCGCTCCACGTGGAGATCCAAGCGGGCGAAGCGCCCGTGCAGCGCTTCGAGCTGCACGTACCGCGCTGGCGCGAGGTGCGCGCCGGGGCGGGGGCGGCCACGGTGCTCGTCGCCGACTACGACGTCGAGTGCTCGATGGACTGCTGGCTCGCGGACCCGATCCTGCAGCCGTTCGAGTGCGGCGTGGGCATCGCGGCCACCCGCTACGGCACGGAAGGTCGCGATCGGCTACGCCTTGCGGTCGCGTGGGGTCCGGGGCCGCCACGGCCTGTCTCCCTGGAGTGTGGCAGCCTTGCGGTCGCGCCCGGGACCACCCTCATCCTCGAGTGGTGTCCCCAGAACGGCGCGCAGGAGTGGTACGGCGAGTGGGTTCCGGGGGACGACGACCCCCGCCGCTTCCGCCTGGCGCCCGACGTCCACGCGCGGGTCGACCTCGGTGCGGAGCCCGTCGCGCCGGCGCCGTTCGCGCGGACCTGGCGCGTCGCGGCCCAGGAGCCGGAGGCGACCGCACAGGCCACGCGCTACCGCCTCCGCTTGCTCGGGGAGGTGTCGGGCCGTCTGGGCGAGAGCCGCCTCGCCTTCGACGCGCGCGGCCGGGAGGCGGGCGCCTGGTTGCGCCCTTCGCCCGAGGCCGCCTCCGAGACGGTCGCGGGCCAGCGAGGCGCGGCCCTGCTCGGGGAAACGCCCCTGCGCGGTGCCATCCGGTTGGATGCCCGGCTCGTGGGGACGGCAGCGCAGCCCCTCGGACTCGATCTGGACCTCGCGTGGGGGCGGGCCCCCGCCGCCCGTCGGACCGTGCCCGTGGTGCTGGCATCCATGGACGGACGCTCGCGGCAGGTCCCGGCGGTGTTGCCGACCACCGACGTCGGCAGGCTGGCGCGGCGGCTGCACCTCGAGGACGGCGCCCACGGCGCCCTCATCTGGCGAGCGGACTTCGGCCGGGGGGCGGAACGCGTGCGGCTGATCGTGGAACGCCTGCCCTGAGCCTGGGGCGCGGCCCGGGCCGCGTGCCCAAAACGGAGAAGG
>JARGNS010000331.1:0-3195 GCA_029213105.1 Planctomycetota bacterium | reverse complement strand
CCCGCGTCGGCTGACGCGGGCGCCTCGGTGGGCTTCTCGGGGACGAGAGAGCGAGCTACGGCGTGCTCGTGCGGAACATCGCCTTCGTGATGTCCAGCAAGGCGTCGTACTCGTTCCACACGGCCCACATGGTCAGGCCATCCGGCGTGGTCCGGATCTGGGACTCGAACTGGGCGTTCGGGCCGTCGGCCAGGGCCGTGGGGGTGAGGAACGTGACGCCGAGGTCCGTCGTCCGCGTGATGAAGATGTCCAGGTCGATCACGCCCTGGCTCTGGTGCTCGTACTGGTTCACCTCGGTGCCCCAGGCAATGTACGCGACGTTCGGATCCTGCGGGTCCATCGGGTCCGAGCTCTTGGGCGTACCCACGATGCGCGGCTCACGTACCGAGATCTTCGTGTCGGTGATGCCCGAGATGTTGAACGGCGTAGACCAGGTCATGCCGCCGTCGGTCGAGCGCCGAACGAAGAAGTTGTAGTTGGCCAAGTCCGTGTAGCGGGCGACGGCCCAGTCGGCCGTGTACGTGTAGCCCATGAAGATCGAGTCCCCGCGGATGATCCCGCGGTGGGCCCGGGCATCCTCGAAGTTGTTGTCATCCGTGCCTGCGGTGAGGCCGGCGACGCTGCTCAGGTTCATGGCCGGAGCGTTGTTCGTGGCGTTCATGGGGTCCGTGGCGCCCGGATCGACCGCCGGCACGAGCTGGTCGGGTCGTGTGCCGTCCGAGGGAGCCGGTGCATACGTGCCATCCGCGTAGCCGACGCGGGACATGATGTCCGAGGGACCGCCCTGGTCGTAGAGGCCCTGCTTCCAGATGAAGCAGATCTTCGTGCCGAGGCTCGGGCCCGCGGCTCCGCCGGGGCCGATCATGATGCGTACGCGACGTGCGTTCTCGTTGGGGTTCGAGATGATGTAGCCCGCGCCCATGCTGGCGTCGCTGCCGACCGGATTCAGGAAGTTCGTGAACACGTGGTAGCGGACGTACTTGCCCTGGTCGAGACCCTGCGAGCCCTTGGTCTCCTCGTAGGCGATGAGGGCGTGGCTGCCGAACATGGTCATGTTGCAGCGCGAGGCGCCCGTGTTGCCTCCGAGGTTGTCCGTCACCCGGACCGGTGCCGGGAGGGCGGTCGCCGCGCCGAAGTCGGCCGTCGTCTGCGAGGTCATCCAGATGTCGGTCTCCTTGCTGACCTTGGCGCCGGAGCCACCGTCACCGGGGCCCTCGGCGTCGCCCGGCTGCAGACCCTCGGGGTCTTCCTGCCAGGTGTAGGCCCAGCCGGCGCTGGTGCCGCGGCAGACGCTCTGCTTGGCATCGCGCGAGCCGTCGCCCATGCGCTGGACGTTCCAGGTCACGCCGGCGTCGCTGGAGCGCGCGATGTAGATCGCGCGGTAGGGGACCTCGATGTTGCCGCTCTCGGGGTAGACGGCACTGCCCTGGTTGGCCGCGGGGCCCGGCACGGAGCCGTCGACCAGCGTGTCCTCCCAGATGATCGAGATGTTCTTGCCCGTCGAGAAGACGGTGGGCTTGCCCGAGTCGCCGGCGAAGGGAAGTGCCGGGGTCATCGGATCGCCATCGTGGTCCGCACTGATCGAGCTCGAGAACGCCGTGTTGGAGACGTTGTCGGCCATGCTCCACGTGGCACCGCCGTCTTCGGAGCGCGTGACGAAGATGTCACGGGCGGCGTGGGTGGCACCGGACCAATCCCAGACGGGCATGCCGACGCCGTTGCCGTAGATCGAGACGAGCACGGTCTTGAACGTACCCATGTCGTTCCCCGGCACGCGCAGCAGCTTGGTCTTGTACGCGGCGTCGCCGCCGATCTGGCTCGGTGCGTCCATCACGAGGATGTCGCCGGTAAACGGTGATGATGACGAGCCCTTGTTGGAACCGCCGCAGGCGGCCAACAGCAGGGCACACATCGTGAGCGTGCCAACGATTCGGAAGGTGTTCATCTCTACTCCTTGGGGGTGGGGGGGAGCCCCGAATGTCTGGCGGGCCGTAAGCAACGGGCGTGCCCGAGATCCCAGGGCGCGCTGGAACCGTCGTGGCGCGCTGTTTCCTGGGAGCAGACCCGGGTACTTGCGAATGGCTCGCAGGAATTGATGCGTGGGCATGCGCAACAGCCCATGAAGCTGCGGACTGTCTCGCGACCGCACGCGTCAGGCCTGTCCTCTGCGCGTTTCGTGGTTCGTGGCGAGGCGCGACCACGCGTGCGCACGGTGGCCGCCACGACAGCCCGCAGGGTGCCCCCACGGGCGTCGTGGATCTCCCGTGGGGGGACGGCAGGCGCGCCGCTCGCGCGCCATGCCGTGCCGTCCGACGCGCCGCGAACGGGGCTCCGGCCGCGTGCTACGGGACCGTGACCTGGGCGCGGGCCATGATCTCCGGCGCGACGTTCGTGGCTTCGTACATGGCCTGGAAGGACGCGACCTCCGCGGTGTCGACCTCGAAGAGTTCTGCGGCGAAGCGGGGCTTGAGCACCTGGTAGAGGAGCGTGGCTTCGACGCGGTACGGACCCGCGGCGGCGGGGGCCGGCACGAGATAGGTCACGTCGTCCTGGCCGCCGACGAAGTCCTCGTCACGCGTGGCACCGCCCCAGGCGCCGGCGCGCGCGGCGTCGGCGTGGTCGGGGTCCCAGCCCCGCGGCAGCAGGCGGTTGTCCTTGGCGTAGGTCGCCGCCCGCAGCAAGCGCCACGTGGCCTGACCGCTGGCGTCTTGCATCACCGACTCGTAGATCTGGACCTGGTCGCCACTGGTGATCTCGGTCCGATGGGGTTCGAAGCCGCCGCCGACGAGCTCGGTCGGCAGGACGCTGCCGGCGGCGTCCAGCAGGCGCCCGCGGCTGTCGTGCTCGCCGGAGGCGAACACCAACGTGTCCGTGCCGTCGTAGACCCGCAGCCGCAGCCACGCCCGCCGACTCGGGTAGGCCGTCGGGAGCTTGTGGCCCGTGGCGTTGCGGACCCGCAGCATCAGCGCGAGGGTCGCGCCCGAGCGTCCCTGGCCCGTGAAGGCGAGGCCGGCGCTCTGCGTGGCCAGCATGGCGCGTGCGGCGTCCTCGTTGGCCTGCAGTGCTGCGGCGCTGGCGTTCGGCCGCAGGGTGTCGGCATGCTCCCGCAGCAGCCGCGGCAGGAGCGTGTTGCCGCCCACGAGCGTGTGCCGGTGGTAGTCGCTTCGCACGGGGGCCGCGCCCGGCCCGAAGTCG
>JARGNS010000330.1:3132-4713 GCA_029213105.1 Planctomycetota bacterium | reverse complement strand
AGGCGACCGAAGATGTTCTCAACCTGCTTGCGGACGATGCCGGGGCCGTTGTCCTGGATGCGGATCTCGATGTGGCCGTCGTCGCAGCGCGTCGTGAAGCGGATGCGGCGATCGCTCTTGTCCGTCAGCAGCAGGGCCTGGTGGGCGTTGCTGGAGAGGTTGATGAACACCTGCTGCCAGCGATTGACGTCGATGTCGAAGTGCGGCACCTGCGAGTCGAAGTCGCGCTCGATCTGGACGTTGTCCATGCGGAACTGGTACTCGTTGAGGTTGAGCACCGAGTCGATGACCTCGTTGAGGTTCGCGCGCCGCTTGGTCATGCGGCTCTGGCGGGCGAAGGCCAGCAGGTTCTCGACGATGCGCTGGCAGCGCCGCGCATTGGTCTCGATGTTCTCGATGTCGCCGCGGCCCCACTCCTCGGGGCTGCGGACGAGCATGAGCTGGGCGAAGCCGAGGATGCCGGCGAGCGGGTTGTTGAGCTCGTGGGCGACGCCGCTCACCAGCGTGCCGATGGCGCTGAGCTTCTCGGACTGGTTGAGCTGATCCTGCAGCTGCTTCTCGCGCGTCTGGTCGCGGGCCAGGACGACGACGCCCTTGGGGTCGCCGCTGTCGCCGACCAGGGGCTGCAGCGAGGCCGTGACCCAGCGCAGGTTGCCGTCGGCGTGTGCGACGTGGAACTCCAGGCTGGCGGAGGCCTCGCCGCGCAGGGCGGCGTTCACGGCCTCGGCGAGCACCGCGCGATCGTTCGCGTGGGCCATGTCCTCCAGGCGCTCGTAGGCGGCCAGGAGCTTGCTCTTGGACTGGCCCGTCAACTCGGAGGCGGCCGGGTTGGCGTAGACGAGCCGGCCGTCCGCGTCGAGGTGGAGCACGGCGCCCGGGCTGGACTCGACCAGCGTGCGGTAGCGGTCTTCGCGCTCCTTGACCATGGAGAAGAGGCGCGCGTTCTCGATGGCGATCGCCAGCTGGTTGCCGACCGTCTCGAGCACGAGGCGGTCCGACGGGGTGAACGCGCCGACCTGGTCGGACTCGACGTTCAGCACGCCCTCGATCACGCCGCCGATCTGGATCAGGACCGCCATCTCGCTCTTGGTGTCGGCGTACCAGCGGACGTAGTCGCTCGAGGCACCGACGTCACTGAGGGCCATCGTCTGGCCGGACTCGAAGACCTTGCCGATGACGCCCACGCCGATGTCGACGCGATCCTGCACCTGGATGGGGGAGGCGTAGCGGGAGGCCTGGGCCTTCAGCTCGAGGTTCTCCCGCGACTCGTCCACCATGAAGATCATCACGTTGTGGAAGCCGAACGTGCGGTGGATGTCGACGGCGGCCTGCCGCAGGAGCAGCTCGTCGTTGAGGATCGAGTTGACCTTGCGGCCGAGCTCGTTCACGAGCAGCAGCGACTCGAAGCGACGGTTGGCCGTGCTGTGGCTGCGCAGGAGGCGGATGGCGGTGGCCGTGAGGAACGTGGCGACCCGCGCCTCGGACTCCAGGTCCTCGCCATGCTCTGCCGGGAAGCGCACGCCTACGACGCCGACGGTCTCGCCGCCGGCTTCGAGGGGCAGGAGCACGAAGGACGGCTCC
>JARGNS010000330.1:0-3122 GCA_029213105.1 Planctomycetota bacterium | reverse complement strand
GCATGGTCGAAGGACAGATCGTCGCAGAACACGATCGCCCGGCGGTCGCCGTCGGTCGGGCCGAGCAGCTCATCCGGGATGGTGGTAGGCGCCTCGCTGGAGCGCCGGTCGTGGACCGCGGCCCAGGCGCTCTCCTCCAGCGGGACGCGCTGGTCGAGCATCGCGGGGCGCGAGAACGAACCCAGGCTGGCCTCCAGGTGGAAGCAGCTGTCCTGGGAGGGGCAGGTCTCGGCCCGCGGGCAGGCGCCGCAGCGGTCTCCCGGGCCGAGCAGGTAGACGCGGGCCGCGGCAGCCGGCACGAGGGTCTGCAGGTGCTCCGCCAACCGCTCTGCGGCCGTGGGGATATCAGTCGCCTCCGCCAAGCGGAGGGCAAGGGCGCCCAAGTCACTCATCCTGGTTCGATCGTAGCCCTCGTCCGGTCGATCGCCTCGCGATCTGTTTGGATCTCGTTGGGGTTCTACGATTCGTTTTCGGTTGGCGAGCGCCGCTTGATTAGCGCGCCGAGGCCAATCCCGACAAACCAGGCCGAAAGCAGCAGCGAGACGAGCAGTCCGAGGGGCGGCACGATCCAGCTGGTGAGCGCCAGCCCCATGACGAGGCCGCCCAGGGCGGCGCGGGCCAGGGGCGAGGCGTCCGAGTCCGCCCGGCGGACCTTGGTACCGATATGCATGAGCCCGGCCAGGAAGCCCCCGGTCCAGGCCAGGACCAGCGGGATCGCCACCAGGAGCAGGTAGGCGGCCGAGAGCAGGTCGTGGCGGGCCAGCTCCACGCCGCGGGCCAGGAGGCCGGCGCCGACGAGGGGCAGGACGCCCATCAGGAACAGCCGGCCGGTGCCCAGGCGAGCCAGGGAGCGATCCAGGGCGGCCGCGGGCCGGGGCAGGATGATGCGGATGACCAGCGTCGCGGCGCCCAGGCCGAGGCAGGCTACGGCGCCGAGGACCACCAGCAGGAGCACCTGCAGCAGCTCCTCCGTCTCGGCCGCCGCCAGCCAGGGGCTCATCGGGTGCTCCGGGCCGGCGCCCGGGAGGCCAGCCACCAGGCGCCGAGCAGGCCGGCGACGAAGAGCAGCAGGCCGGCGAGGAGGAAGGGGGCGGCCTGGGGGGCACCGCTCGCCACCACGGGCGGCGTCCACGCGTTGGGGACGGCCGCGGCCTGGGGCAGGCTGTCGGGCAGCGCCGCCACGACCCGGGCCTGGGGGATGCCGTCGGCCAGGGCCGGGGCCTCGCCGGAGACGGCGAACCAGGAGGCGAAGAACACGACCACGGCGGCGGCCACGCGGCCCAGCACGACCAGGGGCCGGGTGGGGGCCACGGGCAGGACCTCGTCCAGGATCTGGCTCACGAGCGCGAGCGGCAGGGCGTGCAGGGTCTGTTCGCGGAGCAGGGCCTCGAGCTCCGGATCCCCAGGGAATCGGCCGCTCGGGGGCCCGCCGCCGTCGGTCGGCACGTCGGGGGGCAGGTCATGGTGGGGCATTCACACCTCCGTACCGCCGCCCGGGGGCGGGGTTTCCGGGGGGCCGGGGGGCGACAGGAGGCCGCGCAGGGCGGCGCGGCCCCGGTGCAGCCAGGTCTTCACGGTGGCCTCGGGGGCCTCGGCGATCGCCGCGACGTCGGCGACGGGGAGGTCGTGGACGTAGTAGAGGACCACCGCGAGGCGGTAGCGCTCCGGCAGCTGCTCGATGGCGCGCCGCACGCGGTCCTGGCGGGCCGCGAAGTCGGTGGGCAGATCCAGGGCCTCCCGGGGCGCGGGCGGCTCCGGGATCGGGGCGTCTTCGCCCCCGATCGGCCGCAGCAGGTCCTTGCGGACCTTGCGGGCGGCGATCCGGTTGCGGCAGAGGTTGCTCGTGATCCGCAGCAGCCAGTGCCGGAAGGGGCGCTGCAGGTCGAAGCGCTCCAGGGCCTTGAAGGCGTTCAGGAAAGCCTGTTGGGTCGCGTCTTCGGCCTCGTGGCCGTCGCGCAGCATCCGACGGGCGAGATCGTGGACCCGGCGGGCGTGGCGCGCGACGAGACCCCGAAAAGCGCTCGCATCGCCTGCGAGCACCCGGCGGATATCCTGCGCGTCTTCCGAGTCACGGCGTTCGGGCATGCCCTCTCCGCTGGCGACCCTACTCCAAGGACAAGCCTCCCATGGACAAGCCCGCCAGCCCCCGCCCCGCCATCATCGTGCACTGCGGTGCGTGGGCGATCCCCTCCGAGGAGAAGGAGGACCACCGCCTGGGCAGTCTGCGGGCCGCCGAGATCGGCTGGCAGGTGCTTGAGGACGGCGGCAGCTCCCTCGACGCCGTGCGCGCGGCGATCCGCTCGATGGAGAACAACCGCGCGCTGAACTCCGGTGCGGGCAGCGTGCTGACGGCGGCCGGCCATGTCGAACTCGATGCCGGGCTGATGTCCGGCACGACCATGGACGCCGGCGGCGTGGCGGCGATCCGCAACCGCGCGAACCCCATCGAGGCGGCGCATGCCGTGCTCGAGAGCAAGTACACGCTGCTCGTCGGCGCGGGGGCGCAGACGTTCCTCGACAAGGCCGGGGTGCCCTCGGTCGATCCGGACTCGCTGATCGAGCCCCGCGAGCAGGTGCGTTTGATGCACGCGCTCGAGCGCGACCCGGGGGACGGCATCGACTTCGGCAGCGCCGGCGTGAGCGGGCCTGCCGACACGGTGGGGGCGGTGGCCGTGGATCGCATCGGCCGCGTGGCGGCGGGCGCCTCGACGGGCGGGATCTGTGGCAAGCCGCCGGGGCGCATGGGCGACACGCCGGTGCCGGGCGCGGGCTTCTACGCGGACGACCTCTCCGGCGGCGCGGCGTGCACCGGCTGGGGCGAGCCCCTGCTGCGCATGGGGATGGCGCGCCGCGTGGTGGATCTGGCGCGCGAGCACAACGCGATGGACGCGACCTGGTTGGCGATGCAGGAGTTCGAGAAACGCTTCGCCGGTCGCGGGGGCGTGATCCTCATCGGCCGCGACGGCACGATCGGCTACAGCTACAACACGCCATCGATGGCGACGGCCTACATGGACAGCGAGCTGCAGATGCCCTACGTCGGCGGCCTCGCCGCCGAGTGAGGCGCCTGGCTCTTGGCCCTGCCAAGAGCCCGACCGGCACTGCCGCTCCGTGCTACGCAC
>JARGNS010000329.1 GCA_029213105.1 Planctomycetota bacterium | reverse complement strand
AGCACGCCCGTGCCGTCGAGCACCAGCCAGAGCAGGACCACGGCCCCGAGCACCATCGCCACGCGCGTCCAACCCTGCCCCCGCATCGCACCAAGGGTACGACGAAAGGCGGCACGCGGCCGGGGGAACCCCGCGGACTAGCGGCCGCGGCGCCCGCCGCCACCCATCGCGTTGCTCGGATCGACAGGGTCGGCCTTCTCGAGCTTGAAGTTCTGCTCC
Source organism: Planctomycetota bacterium (assembly GCA_029213105.1). Lineage (GTDB taxonomy): Bacteria > Planctomycetota > PLA2 > PLA2 > JAEUHO01 > JAHEIK01. The sequence goes on along the minus strand of JARGNS010000329.1, from coordinate 4,504 downwards.
GCCGCGCCGGGGATGGTGACGTCACGGTGCATGGCGGCCTCGCTGTTGTCGCGCATCCAGCCCTTGTGCCCCGAGGCGAACCAGACGAGGACGTTGTAGGTGCCGGGCATCACGTTCTCGATCTTGTAGCGGCCCTGGTCGTCCGTACGCGCCCACATGGTGGGCTCCACATCTTCGGACGCCTCGCCGCCATCTGCTTCCTCGTCGTCGCTCCCCGGGTTGGGATCCGAGGTCACGGAGACCGCAGCGCGGCGGATGGGCTTGCCATCGGCGCCGAGCACGACACCTTCAAGCACCTCACCGCGCGAGAGCGCCACGGTGTAATTGTCGAAGTCCTGGCCGTCGGCGATCGTGATGTTGCGCTTGAAGTGCGTCACGAAGCCGTCCTTCGAGGCGCGCACGAGCTGGCGCCCGGGCTTGAGGTTGGGCGCGAAGAAGCGGCCCTCCTCATCGGTCACGTAGACCTCCGAGCCGAGGGCGCGACGCGCCTCCCAGCCATTCATGCGCTTCTTGCCGAGCATGTCATCGGGCAGGCGCCCGACTTGGACGCGAGCCCCGGAGAGACGCTGCCCCTGATCGTCGACGACGGTGCCGCGCAGCGAGCCACCCGACATCATCGAGATCTCGACTTCCTTGACGTCACCGGCCGCGAGCTTGAAGGGCTTCGACTCGCCGCTGATGTACTCGGTGCTCTCCGCGTAGACGACCCACATCGTGTCAGTGCCGATGCCGCTCAGGCGGAACGTGCCATCCTCGCCCGTGCGGTCGGCCGGCGTGGCGCCGGAGGTGAGGACCTGCCGGGCCATGTTCATGCCCCTCCGGCTGTTGCGGCCACCGCCGGCGGTCGGACCACGGCGGATGCGGATGCTGGCGCCGGCGATGGGTTCGCCGTTCGGATCCTTCACGATGCCCGTGACGACGCCGGCGGAAATCAGCTCGAAGTCCTGGGTGGTACTACCACCGCCTTCGCCCATCTCGATCTCGACCCCCTTCTCGCCCCCGGGGGGGCTGAAGCCGTCGGCCATCGCGAGGAGCGCGTACTTGCCAGGCTGGACGCCGACGAGTTCGTAGCGGCCATCCGCCCCCGTCGTCGCACTCGGCGTCCCGATCCACATGGAGCCCATGGCGGCCCACCCGGTGCCCATGAGGGTGATCTCGGCACCGGCCACCGGCTCGCCGCCCACCTTCGTCTTGACGACCCCACTGACGACGCCGCCGCGCTTCAGCGCGCAGGTGACCTCCGTCGTGGCATCGGCCTCGACGGCCGGCCACTGGTTGCCGGGCGGCGGCCAGCGCGAGAAGCTCGCCGACACGTAGCCGGGCTTCTGGACGACGGCCGAGGACACCGGCCCCGGCGTGATGGCCTCGAAACTGAAACGACCGTCCTTGTCCGTCATGCGGACATCGGCGGAGGCCTTGGCGCCGGGCTTCGCGCGCCCCCCCCAACCCATCTCGCCCACGTAGACGGCTACCCGCGCGCCCTCGACGGGCTTGCCGGTGGACTCATCCGTCACGACGCCGGAGAGGTTGCCGCCCTTGACGAGGGTGAAGTCCCGCTCGAGATCCTTGTCGATGCGCGTCTCGCTCACCTCGTAGGTCGGCGGGAAGCCCTTGGCCACGACGCCGAAGCGATAGCTGGAGCCACTCGCGAGGGTGTCGATCGTGTACATGCCCCGCTCGTCTGTCAGGGCCATCTCACGCTGCATGCTGCGCGCCATCGACATGCCCCGGCCACCGGCGACCGCGATGACCTGCGCGCCGACGATCGGCTTGCCGTCGGGGTCGGTCACCCGCCCCGTCGCCGAAGCGCCGTCGCCGAGCACGATCGTCAGCATGTCCGCGCCACGCTCCGTCGCGACGATCACGTCATTCTGCATCTTGGTCGCGTAGCCGCCATGGCGGGCGAGCAGGGAGTAGATGCCGTCATCCAGCGAGCTGACGGTGAAGTAGCCCTCTTCGTCGCTCGTGGCGGCGCGCAGCGGCGCCGGAATGCTCGCGGCCTGCTCGGCCATGTAGACGAGCATGCCCTTGCTGGCCAGACCACGCACGATCGTGTTGACCGAGACGGCCGTGCCGGGGACCGGTCGGCCCTCCGTGTCGATGACACGGCCGCGGATGACGACGTCCTTGCCCAGCACGAGGTCGCCCAGGTCCTTGGTGGCCTGCGGGAACACGGCGATGCCCTGCAGGGTGACCGGCGAGAAGCCGTCGCCCTTGATCTCCACGCTGTAGCCACGCGCGGGCCGGACCGTCGGGAAGATGACCACGCCCGCCGCGTCGCTGGGCAGCTCGGCGATCTCCTTGCCGCGGCGACTGAAGAGCTTGACCACCTGACCGACCAGGGGGGAACGCGAGTCCACCCACATGAGCCGCATGCGGATGGCGCCCATGTCGCCTTCGCCGTAGCGGCCGGAGAGGCCGACGCCCTCGTTGCTGCCCGCCGTCTCGGGCGCGAGATCCGTCTCGGGCGCCTCGGCGCCGATCAGGTCCGAGCTCTGGTCGCTGCCGCTCGAATCACCCGCGCCGAAGAGGCCGAGACCGAGCGGATCGGCGACGAGAAGGAAGGCGAGGATGGCGACCGCGGCGATGCCGAGCACGAGGGGCATGGCCTTGCCGGATTGGGCGTGTGCAGATGTCATGAGGGGTTTCCGATGCCAGGAGTCGCGGAAATGTATCAGAAAAAAGTTGAACAAAGTACAAGGCGTGCACAGAGTTCAGGAGCCGGAGGAGCATCCCCCCGCCCCTGCATACCCGGCCGGGCGGCCCGCGACGCGGGCCTTCAGCCCCCGACCCGGCGCAATACGAGCCCGGCGAGGACCGGGGCCCCCAGGGCCGCCGTCACGACGGCCAGGGGCAGGCCCTGGGGTGCATGCAGGGTCCGGGCCAGGCCGTCGGCGAGCACCAGCAGCCCGGCGCCGAGCAGGGCGCTGGCGGGGATCAGCGTCCGGTGGCCCGAGCCGAAGAGCCGGCGGCCGATGTGGGGCACGACCAGCCCGACGAAGCCCACGAGGCCGCACTGGGCGACCGCCGCGGCGGCCAGCAGGCAGCCCAGGCCCCCGAAAAGCCACAGTGCCCGGCGCACCTCGACGCCGGCGTACCAGGCCGTCTCCTCGCCCAGGGTCAGGACGTCCAGGTCGCGCGCACGCAACCAGGCCACGGTCCCGGCCACGGCGACGACCGCGCCGAGGATGACGACCTGCTGGTAGTCGGCCAGGCTCAGGTCGCCGAGCAGCCAGCGCACGACATGGTGCCAGTCCTCCAGCGTGTAGAGCAGGCCCGAGGCGATGGCATGCACCGTGGCGCCGACGGCAATCCCGGCAAGCAGCACGGTCACCGCCGGCCGACGTACCGCACGCCGGGCGAAGCCGAACACGATCACGGCCACGCCGACCGCTCCGACGAAGGCGAGCACGCCGCGCGCCAGCGCGGGCGGCATGGCCGCGTCGCCGAACCAGATCGCGGCCACCGTCACGCCGAGCAGGGCCCCCGGCCCCACGCCCAGCAGGTACGGCTCGGCCAGCTCGTTGCGCAGCAACGCCTGGAAGAGCACACCCGAGATCGAGAGGGCGGCCCCCACCAGCAAGCCCAGGAAGACCCGCGGCATGCGCACGGTGCGCACGATGTCGACCGTCACGTCCTCACTCGCGGCGCCCACGAGCGCATCCCACACATCCCCCGGCCCGACGCCCGACGGCCCGAGGCAGAGCGCCAGCACCGTCGCGATCACGACGAAGGCGCCCGTCAGGATCCAGCGCAGGGGCGCGCTCACTTCATGGCCCCGAGGTATGCCGGCGGCTTGCTCGCCCGCAGGACGGCGTGCAGGCGCTCGAGGGCATCCAGGATCCGCGGCCCCCCGCGCACGACGTCGTCGGCCCAGGCCGGCGCGACCTGTCCGTCGCGGACGGCGGGGAGGTTCTTCCAGCGGGCCTGCAGGCGCGCCGGCATCGGCTCGGGCGACGTGACAAGGATCCAGGCCGGCCGGCGCGCGAGGATGAGCTCCTCGCTGAAGGGGCCGGAGGCGTCCGTGCGTAGATCGCAGGCGACGTTGCTGCAGCCGCAGATGCGCAACAGATCGTCCAGCAGGCTGCCGCGCCCCATGGCGTAGAGCGGATCCCACCCACCGAGGACCAGCACCCGCGGCGGGCCGTCCTCCCAGACGGGATCGATGCCTGCGAGCAGGCCCTCGTAGCGCGTACGGAAGGCCGCGGCTTCATCGAATGGACCAGCTCCGGCAGGGAACGGCTCGTCTCCAGCATCAGGACGTACGGCGCGCGCTTGCGGATCACGGCCAGGTCCCGACGATGCAGCCGTCGGTCGATGATGACGAGGTCGGGCTTTGCGGCGAGCATCGCTTCGGGATCGAAGGGCTGGACGGTGATGCGTGCGGGGTTCACGGCCCCGGCCGGCATGTCGCACCAGGGTGAGACCCCCACGAGGCGGTCCGCCGCCCCGAGGTGCGCCACCATCTCCGTGATGCCCGGCAGCGTGCTCACGATGCGCTGTG
>JARGNS010000328.1:4404-4724 GCA_029213105.1 Planctomycetota bacterium | reverse complement strand
TGTCCACCTCACCGCACCCGCTGCTGAGATCCACCCACGAACCACGAGACATCGTCATCACCACAGGAACCGAGACGGCTTTGGCCAAGCGCGTCTATCACATTGCATTCGAGCTCGGCATGAAGCCGCGGGAATTCATCCGCGTCCTCAGCGAGGTCGGTCTGTCCGTCGGCAATCAGATGGTCGTCGTGCCGCCGGAGCTCGAAGCCCGCATCCACGATGTCTTCAACCAGCTGCATCCGTCGGAGGAGGCCCAGGCTGCCGCCGCCGCGGAAGCCGCCGCCGCCGAAGCTGCAGCCGCCGCCGCCGCCGAGGCTGCG
>JARGNS010000328.1:2643-4371 GCA_029213105.1 Planctomycetota bacterium | reverse complement strand
CCGGTGACGTGACCGATGCTGTCGCGGAGCCCGTCGCCGTCGAGGGTGAGCAGGCCGCACCGGCCGCCACGCCCGCGGGTGACGAGGCCGTGCAGGAAGCCGCCAGCGCCGAGGCCCCCGCAAGCGAGGCCGACGACGGCGGCGATCCGAACGCGCGCAAGCCGCGCAAGATCGAAGACGATCCCGCCACGAGCCGCTCCCCCGCGCGCCTCGTGCCGACGCTCGACCCGCGTGCCGGCCGCCTGGTGAAGGACGCCCCTGCCGGGGGCATCTCGCACCTGCAGCCGCGCCCCAAGGCCCCGGCCGCCCGCGAAGGGGGTCGCGCCCCGGGTGGTCTCACCCCGGCCCTGCCCCGCACCGACCGCGCCCCCGGCCAGCGCCGCGATGGCGGTCGCCGTGTCGCCGAGCGCTACCGCGGCAAGCGAGGCAAGGAGACGTTCACGATGCGTCGCCGCGGCCCGCGCCGCTCGCGCGTGTCCGCCCCCGTCGTCCGCCCGACCGAGGTCACGGTCGAGCTGCCGATCACGGTCAAGGGCCTTGGTGAGGTCACCAAGTCCAAGGCCGCCGAGATCATCAAGGTGCTCTTCCAGCAGCACGGGATGATGGTCACGCCGAACTCGATCCTCGACAAGGACACCGTCGAGTTGATCTGCATGGAGTTCGAGATCGAGCTCACCTTCAAGGAGAAGGTGACCGCCGAGGACGTCCTGCTCAAGCAGTTCGACACCGAGGACGTCGAGGACGACCTGGTCGCACGCCCCCCGATCGTCACGATCCTGGGTCACGTCGACCACGGCAAGACGACGCTGCTCGACTACATCCGCAAGTCGGACGTGGCGGGCCGCGAAGCCGGCGGCATCACGCAGCACATCGGTGCGAGCATGGTGACGATGGAGGACGGCCGTCAGGTCACCTTCCTGGACACGCCTGGCCACGAAGCCTTCACCGAGATGCGCGCCCGCGGCGCCCAGGTGACCGACGTCGCCATCCTGATCGTCGCCGCCGACGATGGCGTCATGCCGCAGACGGTCGAGGCCATCAGCCACGCCAAGGCGGCCGGCGTCCAGATCGTGGTCGCGATCACCAAGATCGACCGCGAGAACGCGCGCACCGACCGCGTCCGCCAGCAGCTCTCCGAGCACGGGATCTACGTCGAAGGCTACGGCGGTGACGTCTCCGTCTTCGAGGTCTCCGGCATCACCGGCCAGGGCGTGCCCGAGCTGCTCGAGCACCTCGCCCTCATGGCCGAGATCGACTCCGAGCACTACCGGGCCAACCCGAACCGCCGCGCCATGGGCACGGTGGTCGAGGCCCAGAACAGCCCGAAGCGAGGCATCCTCGCGACGGTCCTGGTCCAGAACGGCACGCTCAAGAAGGGCGACGCCGTCGTCGCCGGCGAGGCGTGGGGCAAGGTCCGCGGCCTGTTCGACGACAAGGGCCAGCAGATCAAGGAAGCCGGGCCCAGCACGCCGGTCGAGATCATCGGTCTCGGCGTCGTGCCGGACGTCGGCACCAAGGTCTACGCCGCCAAGAACGCCATCGAGGCCAAGAAGATCGCCGAGGCCCGCCGCGAGCGCGCGCGCGAGCTCGAGGTCGCCGCGCAGGCCAAGCCCGCCACGGTGGAGTCGCTCTTCGGTCGCATCGAAGAGACCCGCACCGACTCGGTCAACCTCGTGGTCAAGGCCGACGTGAAGGGCTCGCTCGATCCCCTGCGCACCGTGTTGGAGC
>JARGNS010000328.1:2023-2633 GCA_029213105.1 Planctomycetota bacterium | reverse complement strand
GAAGTCCGCCCCAAGATCATCCACGCCGCGGTCGGCCTGGTGAACGAGTCCGACGTCGTCCTGGCCTCGGCCTCCAATGCCATCGTCATCGCGTTCCACGTGAACACGGACGCGAAGGCACGTGCCAAGGCCAAGCAGGAGCACGTCGAGATCCGGCCCTACAAGATCATCTACGAGATCGAGGACGACGTCCGCGACCTCCTGGAGGGCCGCTTGGCCCCCGAGATGTACGAGGTCGCCCAGGGTGCCGCCGAGGTGCGCGCGATCTTCACCTTCTCGAAGGTCGGCAACATCGCCGGTTGCCGCATCAAGGACGGCATCATCCGTCGCGACTCGCTCGTCCGCGTCATGCGCGGCGAGGAGATGGTCTACGAGGGCAAGGTCGCCACGCTCCGCCGCGAGAAGGATCAGGCCCAGGAGGTCCGCGAGGGTCTCGAGTGCGGTATCACGCTGGACGGCTGGGATGCCTTCGAAGAGGGCGACATGATCAACGCCTACAAGATCGAAGCCAAGCGCCGCACCCTGGCCGATTCGGGTAAGTAGCCGGCGAAACGCCGGGTAAGTAGCCGGCGAAACGCCGGGTAAGTAGCCGGCGAAACGCCGGGTAAGT
>JARGNS010000328.1:0-1923 GCA_029213105.1 Planctomycetota bacterium | reverse complement strand
AGCCGGCGAAGCGCCGGGTAGGTAGCCGCCCCGGAGCAGCTACGAGGAGAGGCCATGGCCAATCCGCGCCGCATCAAGCGACTCGAGAAGGTGATCCAGCAGGCCGCGGCGAATCATGCCCAGCGAGAGCTGCAGGATCCGCGCATCGGGCTGATCTCGATCACGCGGGTGAAGCTCACGCCCGACCTCAGCCAGGCCATCCTGTTCTGGTCGGTCATTGGCGAGGAGGCCCAGCGCCGCACCACGGAGCGAGGCCTCCAGGACGCCCTGCCCTCGATCCAGCGCGCCATCGCCAAGTCCATGCAGACGCGCGTCACGCCGCGCTGTGAGCTGCGCTACGACGAGGGCATGGAGCACGCCCAGCGCCTGGAGTCGATCTTCACGAAGCTGCGCGAGGAGCGCGGCGACATCGAGCCGGTCGGCTCCCCCCCGGAGGGCGACGACCCCGCCCTCGACGACGGGTCGGACGAGACCGACGCGGGGGAGGCCGGCGGAGGCAAGCCGGACTCCGAGGCCGAAACCCAGAGTTGACGAATGACGGAGCGGCCCGATACTCGCCCGCCGACGCATACGCGTGGTGCCCATAGCTCAGTTGGTTAGAGCGCCGGATTGTGATTCCGGAGGTCGCGGGTTCAAATCCCGTTGGGCACCCCACTTCATCGCGCCCCACATCAGCCCGGGCGCTGGCCCCCAGCGCAGAGGCTCCGGCGGACGAGCCCGCATCGATCGCCCCCCGGCCGCGGCATCAGGACACGCCACGACCTTGCTCCGATCGGAACCGGGGTTGATGTGCGAGCCAAGAAGGTGCTGTCCGACTTCGAGTCCGCGCGCCGGCTCGGGTCGGAGGCGTCCCCCCCTACCGTCGCCGCCCCTCGAAGCGGACGTCGGCCTTGATCTCGGCCGCCACCAACGCGGCCGGCTCGTGCGCGCCCAGGGCGGCGATGAGCGCCGCCTGGTCGAGCTTCGCGTGACGGGCCTCGGCGATGAGATCCTCACGCCAGCGGGCGTACTCGCGGGTGCGGCGCACGTCCTGCACGCGGAAGTACGTCACGCAGAACACGATGGCGAGGACGCCGTAGAAGATGACGCTCTGCAGATCCTCGAGATGGATGCCACCGATTGTCTTGACCGGCTCGACCATCACGGCGACGACGGACGCCGCCCAGAGCAGCGTGAAGAGCCAGCTCACCCAGCGCCCCGTCCGCTCGATACGCTCGTTGACGGCCAGGAGGGTGCCGTACAGCGACGGCTGCTCCGTCTGCAGCGCGCACGACGCATCCTTGTCCGCCTTGGTCTCGGCGGCCTCGGTCGGCTCGACGTGGGGATCGTCCAGCGCGCGGCGGGCCCGGCTCTCATCCATGCCGTCAGTCTAGGGGCAGCGCCGGCGGCACGAAGGGCACATGCCGCACGCCCGTCGGCAGGGCCCGCGGGAAGCGCGGGCTGCCGTCGGCGTTGCGCCCGAAGCAGTGCAGCTTGCGACCACGGAGCAACGCCAGCACCGCCTGATCGCGAGCCTGCAGCACGCCATGACGCCCCCACGCCACGACGATCCGATCCGCACGCGCGGCAGCACGCTCGATCCAGGCGTCGTTGCCCGGGCCGATCGGATCGGCCACGCGCCGCAAGGCATCGGGGGACGGATCCACCAGGGCGAAGAGGTTCACGGCCTCGTAGCTGCCAAAGCCCTTCTCCCGCGCGCGGTTCACACAGAAGGTCGTCGTGGGATCGTCGCGCCGCGCATCGGCCCGGCTCGGATTGAGCATGACCATGACGAGGTGCTTCCCGCGGCCCCAGCGGCGGCGCAGGCAGAAGCGGTAGCGCCGATCCGGCGAGAAATGGGCCTCTCGTTCCATCGTCCCCGCATCCTCGCATGAGGCGCCAACAGCCGCCCCCACCAGACGTAGGCTGGGTCACGCGGCGGGG
>JARGNS010000327.1 GCA_029213105.1 Planctomycetota bacterium | reverse complement strand
CCAGTCTGAGCGCGCAGAACCTGAAGTGCGTCGAGATTGGCAAGGACTTCATGGTCGAGAACGGCTACTTGAAGAATGACTTCGATGTAGACGAATGGGCGGCCCCGGAGTTCCTCGAGCAGGCAGCCACCGAGCTACTTAGCGAGGACTGGGAGCGAAGGAGCTGGAGCAAGCTTCCCAAGGGCGGCGGCCTCAAGGTTGAGGGTACGCGCCTTGGGTAGAGAGCTACGGTGGGTGCATCGACCTGCACGTGAGGTCTGTGCAGATGGGCACGCCCACGGGAGTCGGGTGGTCACGGTAGGAGCTGCGGAAGATCCAAGACAATGGTCGAGCAACCTGCTAGTTGTGTCCTGCTTGCAGACCGGCACCACGGCCTCACTGAGGGCGTACGGGGGCTGCTGGAGACGGCCTTCTCTACGGTGGTGATGGTGGCGGACGAGGACTCGCTGTTCGACGGCGCGGCCCGCATGCAGCCCGACGTCGCGGTCGTCGATCTGTCCATTTTCAGGGCGAACGGCCTGAGGTGGCTGCAGGAGCTGAAGCGCCGCTGCCCGACGGTGGCCGTCGTGGTGCTCAGTGTGCACGACGAAAACTCCGTGAGGCGTGCGGCCCTCAAGGCTGGCGCGGATGCCTTCGTGCTCAAGCGCGACATCGGTACGGAACTTCTGTCGGCCGTCGATCGCGCGGGGGCTGCACGGCCGCCGCGCGGCGACGGTGACGAGATCAAGGAACGCAAGGGAGAGTCATGTAGGTCATCATCGTAGGTGGAGTCGCGGGGGGTGCGTGTGGACGAGTCCGCTGAGATCCTGATGGTCGAGCGCGGCCCGTACGTGAGCTACGCGACCTGCGGGCTCCCGTACCACCTCTCGGGCGTGATCCCCGAGGAGTCGAGCCTGCTCGTCGCGAACGAGCAGACCTTCCGCGCCCTGTTCCGCGTCGACGTACGCACGCAGTGCGAGGCCGTCTCCATCTCGGCGCAGGCCAAGACCGTGGATCTCAAGAACCTCGTCACGGGCGATGTGACGACGGAGTCCTACGACAAGCTCGTCCTCTCACCGGGGGCGGCGTCGATCCGTCCCCCGCTGCCGGGCATCGATCTGCCCGGGATCTTCCAGGTACGGACCGTGCCCGACGCCCGCACCATCCGCGAGTGGGTCGAGCGTGGCACCTCGTTCCTGGCGGGGATGTTTCACTACTCCGGGATCCAGGCCGCCAAGCCCGTGCGCCGGGCCGTCATCGTCGGGGGCGGGTTCATCGGGTTGGAGATGGCCGAGAACCTCGTCCATATGGGGTTCGAGGTGACGCTCGTCGAGATGCTTGATCAGGTCCTCGCGCCCCTGGACAAGGAAGTCGCGAACCTGGTCGGGGGCTTCTTGGAGCACAAGGGCGTTCACCTGGCCCTGGGCGACGGCGTGGCGGCCTTCGAGCAGGTCGAGGGGGGCGGCCTCGAGGTCAAGACCCAGTCCGGGAAGGTGCATCCGGCCGACCTCGTGATCCTCGCGCTTGGTGTGCGGCCCGACACGACCCTCGCGAAGACCGCAGGACTCGAGATCGGGGAGCGCGGTGGCATCCGCGTCGACCAGCAGATGCGCACCAGCAATCCCGACATCCCCGCGGTTGGGGATGTGGTCGAGGTGCGGGACCCCGTAACCGGGGAATGGGGCCTGGTCGCCTTGGCGGGGCCGGCGAACCGCCAGGGCCGGATCGCGGCCGACGTGATTGCCGGCCGCGAAGCGCGCTTCCGGGGCACCCAGGGCACCTCTATCATCGGGCTGTTCGGCGCCGCGGCCGCGTGGACGGGTGCGAGCGAGAAGACGCTGCAGCGCCTCGGGGATGACGACTACGACAAGGTCTACCTCTTCCCGAACTCCCACGCCGGCTACTTCCCGGGGGCGAAGCCGCTGCAGTTGAAGGTCCTCTTCCGCAAGTCTGACGGGCGCCTTCTCGGCGCGCAGGCCCTGGGCGAGGACGGCCCCGCCGTGGACAAGCGGATCAGCACGCTGGCGATGGCGCTGCAGATGGGGGCGACGATCTACGACTTGGAGGAGGCGGAGCTCTGCTACGCCCCGCAGTTCGGCAGCGCCAAGGATCCCGTCAATTTCGCTGGGATGGTCGCGGCGAACGTGCTGCGCGGGGACATGCCTCAGGCCCACTGGGATGCGATGGACGGAGAGTACGTCCTGGACGTGCGCCAGCCGGGCGAGCTTGTCATTTCCAGCCAGCCGGGAGCGGTCAACATCCCCCTCGGTGAGCTGCGCTCCAGACTCGATGAGCTCCCGAAGGACCGTGAGATCCACGTCCTCTGCCGCTCCGCCCAGCGTGCCTACTACGCCACGCGGATCCTGCTGCAGCACGGATTCAAGGCCCGCAACATCGCCGGCGGGATGATGGTGCGCTCGATGTACGCGGCGAAGGTGAGTGACTGATCGATGGATGTGATCCTCGACCTGATCACCAATGGCGCACGGGAGCTGGTGGAGCGGTTCGACGGACCGCTGCACTTCCGCTTGATCGTCATGCCGACGGTCGTCACCCTCGTGGCGATCCGGGCCGGCATTCGGGATGCCCGTGAGCGCAAGCCTGCGTATTTCTGGGCCTTGCTCACGAATAGCGAGGAGCGACCGAAGCTCCTTCGTACCGCGCTCAAGGACATCGGGCGCATGGTTCTCGTCGCGGTCGTTCTCGACACGGCGTACCAGCTCTTCGTTCTGCGTGCGTTCCATGTGGGTCAACTGGTCATTGTTGTTGTGGTCTGCGCCATTGTCCCCTATGTGCTCGTGCGTGGACCGTCGATGCGTATCGCGAGGGCCTTCGGCCGATCACGTGCACGACGCGAACCAGACGATGGGGGGCAGTCTTGAGTGTCCGCAATCTTGCCCGCCGCTTCCTGCCGATCCTGTCCTGGGCGCCCGAGTACACGCGCAGGACGCTCACGAACGATCTGATCGTGGCCGTGATCGTCACCGTCATGCTGATCCCGCAGTCGTTGGCCTATGCCTTGTTGGCGGGCCTGCCGGTGCAGGTGGGCCTCTTCGCATCGATGGCACCGCTCCTGCTCTATGCGATCTTCGGCACCTCACGCACGCTGGCTGTCGGCCCCGTGGCCGTGGCCAGTCTCATGACGGCGGCGGCCATTGCCCCCTTGGCCGCCCAGGGCTCGCCCGAGTACCTCGGCGCAGCCATCGCCTTGGCGATGGTCTCGGGACTCCTGCTGCTCGCGATGGGATTGCTGCGACTCGGCTTCCTCGCGAACTTCCTCAGCCATCCCGTCGTGGCGGGCTTCATCACGGCCTCGGGCCTCCAGATCGCGGCCGGCCAGCTCGGGCCGGCGCTGGGCATCCACCTGGAGGGGGAGACCTTCGTCGAACTGATCCTCCAACTTGGGCCCCGGCTTGGGGAGATCAATCCCTACACGGCCGCGATCGGTGGAGGCTCGCTGGTCTTCCTCTTCTGGTCGCGGAGCGGCCTCAAGGCACTCCTGCTACGGGCCGGGCTTGCGGATCGGACCGCGGGCACGCTCGCAAAGATCGGCCCCGCGATCGCCCTCGTGGCGACCACGGTCGCCGTGTGGGGGTTCGCGCTCGGTGACCGCGGTGTGAGCATCGTGGGTGCCGTGCCCGAAGGGCTTCCCAGCATCGCGCTGCCTCCGTTTGACGGCGCGCTCTGGATGAAGGTCCTGGTTCCCGCCCTGCTCATCTCCATCGTGGGGTATGTGGAGTCCATCTCCGTCGCCTTGACGCTGGCTGCCAAGCGCCGCCAGCGCGTGGATCCCGATCAGGAACTCATCGCCCTCGGGGCTGCGAACATCGGCGCCGCCGTCTCGGGCGGCTTCCCTGTCACGGGCGGGCTCTCACGCTCGGTCGTGAACTTCGAGGCCGGCGCCGAGACGCCCGCCGCGGGTGCGTTCACGGCGATCGGGATTGCGCTGGTCACGCTCTTCCTGACGCCGCTGCTGTTCTTCCTGCCGAAGGCGACGCTGGCCGCAACGATCATCGTTGCCGTCTTGTCGCTGGTGGACTTCGGCGCGCTGAAGCGCACGTTCGTCTACTCCCGAGGGGACTTCGCGGCGATGGTCGCAACCATCATCGTGACCCTGGTCGCCGGCGTCGAGCCGGGCCTCGTCGTGGGCGTGGGGCTCTCGATCTTCCTGCATCTCTATGCCACGTCGCGGCCCCATGTGGCGGTCGTGGGCCAGATCCCCGGCACGGCGCACTTCCGCAATGTGAAGCGCCATGATGTCGTGACTGACCCCGAGATCCTCTCGCTCCGCGTGGATGAGAGCCTCTACTTTCCCAACGCCCGTTTCCTCGAGGATCGGATCAACGAGGGCGTTGCGGCGAACCCAGAGTTGAAGCACGTGATTCTTGAGTGCCCTGCGGTGAATACGATCGACGCCTCGGCACTCGAGAGCCTGGAGGCGATCAACCACCGGCTGAAGGACGGCGGGATCACCTTCCACCTCTCGGAGGTGAAGGGGCCCGTCATGGACCGCCTGAAGCGCTCGTCGTTCCTTGAAGAACTGACAGGGCAGGTCCACCTCAGCCAGTACGACGCGATTGCGAGCATCAAGCCCGAGCTGGCCAGTAGTGCACTGGCGGCGGAGCGAGTGCGCGGCACGGAAGAGCCTGAGGAGTAACTGAGATGCTGAGCCTCCTCTTCAAGGAGATTCGCCACAAGCCCCTTCTCTGGCTGCTCGTGTTTGTGCCCCTCGTCTTCGCGAGCGTAGAGCTCATGC
>JARGNS010000326.1 GCA_029213105.1 Planctomycetota bacterium | reverse complement strand
GCCGTCGTCCTCGTGGATGTACTCGAAGTCGGCAGGGTCCGCCGGAAGCAGGTTGCTCCCGTCACGCCGGCGGAAGGTCTTCAAGCGGATCCAGCCGGGCGAGGACTTGTCGAACTTGTGGCCGCGGTGTGCGCCGCCCGACTCGCGCATGAACGTCGAGAGCTCGTTCTGGAACGCGTTGAGGTAGAGATGCAGGCGCATCTCGGGCACCTCGACAGGCGAGTCGTTGCGCCAGCGCAGCACGCCCTGCGCGGTGATCTCGTGCGTCTTGGCATCGAGCTTCGCGTCGATGGCGTAGTGCAGCGTGCTCTTGCTCTCGTCCGGGAACTCGGCGGCTGCGGGGGGCGTGGGGAGCAGTCGGGGCGCGAGCGCTCCGACGAACGCCAGGGCCGCCCAGATCAGGAGCAGGGTGCGGCGTCTCATGCGTAGGCCTCCTCGATTGCCTTGGCGAAGTGTTCCACGATGACATGGCGCCGGGGCTTCAGGGTCTGGGTCAGCAAGCCGTTCTCGGCCTCGAGGGGCTCGGACATCAGTGCGATGCGACCGATCTGCTCGAAGCCCTTGAGGGCGCGCGTGCGCGCGCGGCACTCCTTGCGGAGCATCTCGTGCGCGTCGGCGTTCTGTGCGAGCTCGGCGTAGGGCGTGTCCTTGGGGATCCCGAGCTTGCCGCAGACCTCCGCCCGGTCGGGCAGCACGAGCGCGGCCAACACCTTCTGATCCTGCCCCACGACCACGATCTGCTCGATGAGCGGCGAGGGGAGGATGGCCTCCTCCACGCGCGACGGTTCGACGTTCTCGCCCCCCTTGAGGACGATCGTCTCCTTGAGGCGGCCGTGGAAGCAGAGGTCCCCGGCTTCGGTCAGGTAGCCGAGGTCGCCGGTGTCGAACCAGCCGTCGGCGTCCATCACCTTGGCGGTGAGTTCGGGGTCCTTGTAGTAGCCCTGCATGATGTGCGGGCCACGCGTGCAGATGACGCCGACCTCCCCCGTGGGACGCGCGGCGCGTGTCTCGGGATGGCGGATCTGGATCTCGACCTCGGGCACGACGCGCCCGATCGTGCCCAGGATGTTGCGCTCGATGCGCCGCACCGTGCAGACGGGGCTCGTCTCGGTGAGTCCGTAGCCGATGAGGATCGGCAGCTCGACGGTCCGGAAGAACACATCGATGTGGGCCGGCATCAAGCCGCCCCCGGAGATCGCCCCGCGCAGACGGCTTCCGACGAGCTTCTTGAGCTTGCTGAACACGACGGCCTTGCCCAACGCGTCCAGCGGGTACGTCAGGGTCGCCACGGCCAGCGCACCGGCGCGCGTCAGGAGTTCGCCAAGCACTCCGACGCCCTTCGGTTCGTGGTCGCGCAGGACCCAACCGCGGGCGCGGTCCCAGGCCGCCGTGCGAACGCGGGCAAAGCGGTACGCCGTGCGGAACACGGCGCGCTTGACAGGCGAGCCCTTGTCGAGGGTCTTCTGGATGCCCGTGTGCACGGTTTCCCAGATGCGCGGTACCGACGGCACGAAGGTCGGCTCGTGCTTGGCCAGGTCATCCTTGAAGTGCCGGCGCGTGGTGTAGATCACGCGCGCCCCACCGCAGATGGCGATGTACTCGACACTGCGCTCGAAGATGTGCCAAGGCGGGAGTACCGAGAGGAACGCGTCGTCGGCCACGCGCCCGATGTCGAACACGCCCGGGCACACCGCAGCCTGATGCGCGAAGTTGCTCTGCGCGAGCATGACGCCCTTCGGGCGACCGGTGGTGCCCGACGTGTAGATGATGGTGGCCAGATCGTCGGGACGGATGTCGGCGGCCAGGGTGGCGAAGTCGGCCCCGCCTTCGCCCTCGGCCAGCAGGTCATCGAGGGTTCGCCCCGGCGCGTCCTTGCCCTGGATGCAGATGATCTCGCCCATGCCGGGCACGTCGGCGCGCACGCCCTCGAGGCGCTCGGCATGGCGTGCGGCATCCGCGAGCACCAGCCCCGCGCCGGCATGCGTGAGGATCTCGGCGTACTCCGGCGCGGGCGTGTCCGTGCCGCGGGGCACCGAGACGCCACCGGCGAGCTGGATGGCGAGGTCGACGACGATCCAGCGACGCGAGTTGTCCGCGTAGAAGCCGATCTTGTCGCCCTTCGCCACGCCGGCCTTGCGCAGGCCGACGGCCGCGCGCGCGGCATCGGCCATGAGCTCGTCCAGGGTGACGAGTCCGGCGGCGTCCTGGAGGACGGGCAGGCTGCCGTGGCGGGTGGCGGCATCGAGAAAGAGGGCGGGAAGCGTGCGCTGGGGGCCAGTCATGGGCCAGAGCGTACTCGACAGACCGTGCGGCGCGGGCCGGGTTCGCTTGTTAGCGGCCTGGGCCGTCCACGACCTCGCGGAAGATGACCGTGGTCTGGTTGGGGAGCAGCGAGGTCCACTTGACGAGGCCGGTCACGGGCGCCTCGCGGGCAAGGTAGGTCGTCCAGCGGCCGCCGAGGGAGCCGTAGCGCTCGAAGACGATCTCGTAGACGGCCAGCTCGCGCTCTTCCCAGCGCATCCAGCGGGGCCGGATCGAGTCGACGCGCACCTGCGTGTCCAGCGGCATGCCGAAGTAGTTGAGGGCGTAGAGCACGGTCCCGGAGAGCTGCCCGCCGCAGGTATCGGGGCCACGCTGGACGTTGTGGATGTCGCACGCGAGGTACGGCAGCCCCGCCCGCAGGCTCGTGTGTTCCGCGATCTGGTCGCTGCCCTTGTGCGGGCGCAGCACGACGCCTTCGGGGCGCACGACGGTGCACGAGCGGTTGGCCGGGTAGTCGGGCTGGAAGAACAGCACGCGCTCGCCGGGGCGGGCGTCGAGCATCGGATTCTCGAACGCGAACTCCAGGGTGTCGCCCTGCTCCTGGGCGGGCAGGAGGCCGAAGCGCACGTAGGCGAGGGCGATGCCCATCGCGAGCAGTGCGACGACCGCGAAGCGCTCGCCGAAGAGGCCGCGCGTGCTCTTGCCGTTCGCGCCGCTCATCGCCCACCTCCGGCCATCTGACCGCGCATGAACTCCCAGGTCTCCCCGCCGCGCTTCCACTTGAGCAGGCCGTAGACCGGCACGTCGGTGCGCACCCAGGCCACGACGGTGTCCTGGCCTTCGGGGAGGGCGGGATCGATCAGGTCGATGCGCCAGCAGGACTGCTCCTCGGCGGCGACGGCCCCGACACCCTTGCTGAGCGCGAGCCGGTCCGGGCGGATGGCGCGGATGATCCACACGCGATCGAGTGCGTCGGGCACGTCGGGGGCTGTCAGGGGGAGGAAGCCGTGCTCGGTGACGTTGTGGTCGTACGTGACCGTGCCGAGCGGCCCCTCGTAGGGCTGGCCCTTGGCGTCCATCAGGCGGCGCTGGATCTGCTTGAACGGGACGGCGAAGGGCGGGAGGGCGGGGTCCTGGACCACGCGGTACTCGGCCACGCGTCCGGAGGAGTTCTCCCGGTACCAGGCCGACTCGCCGCCCTTGGCATCGGCGATCAGACCGCCGATGTGGAAGACCTCGCCGACCCGGTGGGCGTAGTCGGGCCGCTCGTCCACCCGCAGGAGGATCGAGACGGCCAAGCCCATGACGGCCATCGCCAGAATGAGGATCAGGGCCCGCATCGGACCTCCAGCCGGGGCCCCGCGCCCCAGGAGGCCCGGATTCTACGCGCCGGGCCCCTCGATGGGGCGGACCGGGGCGGCGAAACCTCCGACCCGCCGGGCGCGTCGGTACACTCGCGCGCTTCAAGCGCGGTACCAGCCCCCAAGGGGGCCAAACCCAAGGACACGCCCCGGGGAGCACCCCTGGAGCCAAGATCTGGAGTCAGACGATGGCCAACCTTCCCGCCTTCACCGATGAGAACTTCGAGGCCGAGGTCAAGCAGAGCGATACGCCGGTCCTGGTGGACTTCGGCGCCGAGTGGTGCGGCCCCTGCCGTGCACTGGCCCCGATCGTCGAGGGCCTCGCGGGCGAGTACGGCGACCGCCTCAAGGTCGGCACCGTCGACATCGACAAGGCCCAGGGCATCGCACGCGACTTCCAGATCATGAGCGTCCCGACGATCATCTTCTTCAAGGGCGGCGAGGTCGTGGACAAGGTCACGGGCCTGCAGTCCAAGGCGAAGCTGCAGCAGTACATCGACAAGGTGCTCGCCTAGCAGCAGCGACTCGATCACGACGGGCTCTCCTCCACGGGGGGACGCGCCCGTTCTCGGACACGCTTCGGCCCGGGTGCTGCACGCGCCCGGGCCGACTCTGTTTTGCCTTCGACCGGGGGTCGCCTGTCACACCGCCGTAAAGGTGCCCGGCCGGGATCCTGGCTTGGCCAGGATCGAACCGGCGCGACGGCTCGGCAAGGCGCCCCGTGTACACCCCCACCGCGATCGCGGGCGGACAAGCCCTACGCGTGCGCACCTGCGGTTCGCGGGCGGACACACGCCGGCGCCGCGCCGGCTGGACCGCCCCTACAGGGATGCCTGTCCTCGTAGGGGCGCTCCAGTGAAGCCCGCAGGGCGAGCGTGTGTGCGCCCACGAAAAGCCCTGTACGCACGCACCCTGCGAGGGGGCGGGCGGACACACGCCGGCGCCGCGCCGGCTGGACCGCCCCTACAGGGGTCCTTCCTCGTGGGAGTGTGAGGAGGCGCCCCCCGGAGAAGCGCATGCCCGCGGCTCTGCCGCCGGGCATCCCGCATCCACCGTGCGCCTGTCCCCGTTCTGCCCCGTCATAGGGGTCGGCCGAGCTCCCAGGGGCGCACTCACCCCGCACGGGGGGCGAGGGCGGCGCCGG
>JARGNS010000325.1 GCA_029213105.1 Planctomycetota bacterium | reverse complement strand
TGGTGGCCGCCGCCGCCGGCGCCCGGCCCCAGGCCGCCGATGCGGAGGCGCTTGCGATGGCCCGGGGCGCAACGCTCGAGGATCCCGCGGTCTTCGTGCGTTCCCTCCCGACCATGCAGCGCACGGAGCGCACGCCCCGCTGGCCCCTCTTCCTCTGGCTGGCCGTCCTGCTCCTGCCGTTCGACGTCTACCTCCATCGCAGGGATCGCAGCGCGTGACCCACCCCGTCCTCGCCCTGACCCTGGGGGATCCCGCCGGCATCGGCCCCGAGATCGCCCTCCAGCTGCTCCGCGCCCCGCCGGCCGGCGTGCGCCTGCTCGTCCTGGGCTCCCGCGAGGCCCTCGCGCGGGCGGCCGCCCGAACCCCGGACGCCGCCCTGCCCCCCGACGTGGACGGCCCCGAGGACCTGGGGCCCGGCGCCTGCGGCCTCTGGACGCATGCCGCCCCGCTCGCGGCCCTGCCGGCCCATGGTCAGGTGGATGCCGCCGCCGGGGCCGCCAGCCATGCGTGGGTCCAGGCCGCCGACCTGGCCCTGGCGGGCCGCGTGGCGGGGCTCGTCACGGGGCCGATCCACAAGGAGGCCTGGCATGCCGCCGGCGTGCGCCACCCCGGGCACACGGAGGCCCTCTGCGAGCGGGCGGGCGCGGCGCGCGTCCTCATGATGCTCACGGGCGGCCGCCTGCGGGCCGCCCTCGCCACGACCCACGTCGCCCTGCGCCGGGTGCCGGACCTGCTCGAGCGCGAACGCCTGACTCGCGACCTGATCCTGCTCTCCGCCGAGGTCGCGCGGGCGTTCGGGCCCGACGAGCCGCGCCTGGCGGTCTGCGGCCTCAACCCCCACGCCGGGGAGGGCGGGCTGTTCGGACGCGAAGACCTCGACATCATCGCGCCGGCCGTCGAGGCGGCGCGCGCGGCGGGCGTCGACGCCCAGGGCCCCTTGCCGGCGGACGCCTGCATCCCGAGCGCGGCCGTGGGGGGCTACGACGCGGTGTTCGCGATGTACCACGATCAGGCCCTGCCGGCCGTCAAGGCCCTCGGCCAGCGCGAGGGCATCAACATCACGCTGGGCCTGCCCTTCCTCCGCACGTCGGTGGACCACGGCACGGCCTTCGACATCGCCGGTCGGGGGGACGCCACGGACGCCTCCCTGCGCGCCGCGGTCACGGCGGCGCGCGACATCGCGATCCGTCGACACGAATTCGACGCGAAGGGCGGCGCCGAGTGCGTCTCGCGCTCAACCCGCAGGGTCCCCCCTCCGACCTAACGTGATGCAGCCCCCAGCGATACGGGAAGGGCCATGGCGCGCAAGGCAACCGATCTTCTTGAGGTCTTCCGGTACGACGGAGACGACAACGACGAGGGCGAAGGCCGCTCCGTCTCGAACCGTCGTGGACGGTCGGCGCAGAGCTCGTCGGCCAAGAAGGCGCAGGCCAAGAAGGCCAAGGCGAAGAAGGGCAAGGGCTTCGACGGCCTGATCGTCACGCGCCGCCAGGTCATCCTCGGCGCAAGCGTCTGCTGCCTGCTGGTGGCCTTGAGCTTCGTGCTCGGCCTCTCCGCAGGCCGACCGGGCCAGGGCGACACGCCGGCGGCCAGCCGGACCCAGGCCGGGGCCCAGGGATTCATCATCCAGGGCGAGATGCCGATCGTGCATACCTCCACCCAGAAGCCGATCGGCATCGCGGGCGTGAAGGAAGAGCTGGTCCGCGAGTACCGGGTCCCGGCGTCCAATCTCCGCGTCCGGGCCGAGGACGGCCGGCTGATCCTCGAAATCGGTCTCTTCGGCTCCGAGGACGAGGCACGCCGCTACCTGCGCAGGAGCCAGCTGGACATGGCTCACATCTTCGGTTCGGACCCGTTCCAGAATCCGCGCTACCTGCCGCGCGGCCGCTAGGGTCCGGCCGGGAATTTCACCTGCTCGCGGGCTCCATCGGGGATACTGCGCGGCTCGCTGCCCGATTCGGGGCGAAGACCTTCGGAGGACCTCATGTCCATCCACAAGAGCCTGAAGCTGAAGAACTCGCTGGAGCGCCCGCGCTCCGTCCTCACACGCTGGGAGCGCATCGAGCGCCTCCTCGACGAGGAGAAGTGGCGCGAGGGCGACAACGTCCTGGGCCTGCCCAAGGTGCGCACGAAGTACAAGATCAAGAGCCGCCGTCTCGCGAAGCGTGAAGCGGCCGAGGCCAAGAAGGCCGAGCAGGAAGCCGAGAAGGCAGCCAAGAAGAAGGCCTAGGCGCCTCCGCAGGCTCCTGACGAGCGCGGCCCTCACGAACGGGGCCCTCACGAACGGGGCCGTGACGAACAGGGCCCACGCACAAGGCCTCCGCGGCACGCCGCGGAGGCCTTGTTCGTTTTGGGTCGATCTCGTGCGTGCCGCATCCCCGCACGCGGGCGCGGCCGGGCCTGCCTGGAACGGACTCCGGCTGCGCCGGGCGCTCCGCTCGCGGCGCCGAGTCCGCGACGGCGGCATGGCTCCTCGACGTGATCTCGGCTCGCGACGGAGCGTCTCCAGGCGCGCCCTAGTGCGCGGGCGCGCCGATCATGCGGCCCTTGCTGCGACGCGGAGCCCGCTTGCCGGGCTTCTCGGGGAAGCGCGGCAGGTGGTCCTTGTTCTCGATGTACCAGGCGCGGGCTTCGTCCGCGGAGCGGTGCTTCTGGCCCATCAACTGGTTCCAGGCCTTCACGAAGTACGGCTCGATCCAGGTCTGCGTCCAGGACGCATCCTTCACCTGCACGTCGAGCACGACCCCCTCCTGGATCGTGGCCACATCCGGATTGGCGATGTTGGAGGCCTGGGCGATCTCGACGTCGAAGTCACGCACGTACGAAACCTGGTTCAGGAAACTGACGGTATTGCGCGTGGACGAACCGTGGCTGTGCATGCGCTTGACGAGGTAGGGCGCCACACGCTGGTCACCGAGCAACGCCAAGGCCTCGGCCGCATTCGCGGCGATGCGCAGGTTCTTGGAGTTCAACGCACGAACGAACGGCACCGCGGTGTCGTCATGACCGAACGCCTGGGCTGCCAGGACGGCCTCCCGCCGGACCGCCGCGCTGGTGTCGCGCGCGCCGGAGAAGATGAGCCCGCGCAGCGCGGACTCGTCCCCGAGTCGACCCAGCAAGCGCGCCGAGGCGATGCGCACCTTGGCGTCCTTGTCGAAGAGGGTATCGAGGGCCGCTTGCAGGATGACCGCGTCGTCGGTACGCGCCAACGCAAGGCGCGCCGCGGCCTGCAGCGGTGCCGCGCCGGTCGCCAAGGTACGGATCAAGGCCTTGGCGGGATCGACCTCCTTGGCCGCCGGCAGGCTGGGCTTGGCCGCAGCCACGGACTCGACCTCGGCGGGGAGCATCCAGCGGCCGCGGTAGAGCACCAGCCCCTTGCCACGGCGCGCCGCCTCCGAGGACACCCACGCGCCTTCGTGGCGCTCGTAGCCGAGGGCCCGGCGTGCCGCCGGGTGGTCGCCGTGGATGGCGAGCACGCGCTTCAGGAAGGTCGTGCGCAGGTCCTCGAGACCGGCGGCTTCTGCACGCAGCGCGTGGCGGTAGAACGCCACGGCGTCCTTCGCGTCCGTCTCGGCCGCCTCGGCCAGGAGCTTCGCCCGCGGACTCACGCCCTCTTGGACGGAGGCGACGGCGTCCGGCGCCAGCTCGACCGGCCCGGCCTTGGTCGTCACGCGGTACCAGCCGTTCGGCAGCTTCTCGACGGTGCCCTCGAGGACGAGGCCCTCGGTGGTGGTCAGCACATCGGCATGCAGGGCCGCCGCGCCGAGCGTGGGCAGGACGAGGAGCAGCAGGGTCAGGAGGTAGAAGGTCGTTCGAAGGGTCATGGGAGTCCTCTCTGCGGGAGCCACCTTACCAACGTGCTCCTGGGGCCTCCGGCAGCGCAGGAAACCCGTCAGGACGCCCGCGAGGCCGTTTCGGCCCAGAAGTCCCGATCGGCGGGGCTCAGCGTCCCCGCCGCAGGCGGACCCAGCCCGCCAGGACCGCCGCGATCAGGGCCGGGAGCAGGAACCAGAGCAGGCAGAGGAAGAGCAGGTTGGCCTCCTCCGCCATGCGGTTGAAGTGGATCTTGTCGTACAGGCGCATCGGCAGGATGCGGGCGTCCACGAGCACGATCGTGTCGAGCTCCCGCATGGCCATCAGGAGGACCATCACGCCCCCCGCGGCGACGCCGAGCCAGGCCGTGGGCGTCACGATGCGCCACGCACGCGTGCCGGCTCCTGCCCCGAGCAGCGCGGCGGCCTCCTCATGGCCCTGCCGCACCTGACGGAGCCCCAGCCAGGCCCCGAGCAGCGCGAAGGGCAGGAACTTGGCCGCGAGCACGAGCGTGGAGCGCAGGATGCTCTCCTCGAGGGGCCGTACCCAGTCGCCGGGGATCGCCTGCCAGAAGAGCAGCGTGCCTGCGCCGAGCACGAGTCCCGGCACGGCCAGGGGCAAGGCCCCCACCGTCACGACCGCCGCCCGTACGATGCGCCCGCCGCGCGTGGCCACACGCGCGAGCGGGGCCGCCACGGCCATGGCCAGCAGCGCCGCGGCCAACGCCGTCTGCAACCAGCGATTGCGCTCTTCCCGGCTGCCGACCGTGCGATCGAGCGTGCCCTCGAAGTCGAACAAGCGGACCTTGCTCGCACTGGTGGCCGCTGGATTCTCCGTCCCTGCGGCGGAGGACTCCCCGGCGTCGCCCGCCCACGACGCAATCGACGTGAGCGGCAGCACGAGGCTGACCGCGAGCACGAGCCCCAGCACGAGGGCGCAGGCGAGGGTCCCCAGCGGCCCCAG
>JARGNS010000324.1 GCA_029213105.1 Planctomycetota bacterium | reverse complement strand
AGGGCTCGCGCGGCGAGAACGACGCGCGCGGCTCGCCCACGCAGCAGGGCCAGCCCACGCCGAAGCCCGTCGTGAAGAAGCCGCTGGGCAAGAAGAAGAAGCGCAAGCCCAAGAAGAAGCGCAAGCCCGGCGACACGAAGGAGCCCGAGAAGCAGACGGGCGACGACTCCGGCGCCACCGCCGGCCGCGGCTCGTCGGAAGGCTCCAACAAGAACGCCGTCACGTCGGACTGGAAGAGCAAGGATCAGGTCACCACCGACGAAGACGAGGAGATCGAGGACGACGAGGAGGTCGAGGACGAGGAGGTCGACAGCGAAGCGCGCGGCGGCGTGCAGCCGAACCTGCGCGATCGCAAGCCGCCCGTCTCGCGCGACCTGACCATCGGCTTCGGCAACCAGCCCAATCCGAACGCCAGCGGTCGCGGCGGCCCGTCGCAGCCCAAGAAGTCACGCGGGACCGCCTCGCTCGTCCTGGGCGTACCGATTCCCGATCGCATCAAGGGGCAGCCCAACCCGGGCAAGACCAAGGTGACCCAGGAACGTGTGGAGCCGCGCCGTGAGCGCGCGGCCCCCGAGAACGCACAGGCGCGTGCGGCGCGGGGAGGCCCCAGTGGCCCCCTCGCCCGTCCCGCCTTGGATCCGTGGATGCAGGACATGCTGCGTGCCTGGTTCCGGACCCTCCGTCAGCAGGAGAAGACGACACGATGAGCAACGACGCCGCAGCCGCCCGCAAGGCGGCCGAGCAGTTCAAGACGACCTACGCGAAGATCCGCGACCAGATCCAACGTGCCATGGTGGGGCAGGAGGACGTCATCGAAGGCGTGCTCACCGCCTTGCTCGCGGGCGGCCACGTGCTGCTCGAGGGCGTACCCGGCCTCGGCAAGACGTTGCTGATCTCCTCGCTCGGACGCGCGGTGGATCTCGACTTCTCCCGCATCCAGTTCACGCCCGACATGATGCCGGCCGACGTGATCGGCACGCAGGTGCTCGTGGAGCAGGAAGGGGGCGGTCACGAGGTGCAGTTCCAGGAAGGGCCGCTCGTGTCCAACCTGGTGCTCGCCGACGAGATCAACCGCGCGACGCCCAAGACCCAGTCGGCCCTCCTGCAGGCGATGCAGGAGCGGCAGATCTCCGTCGGGCGCAAGACGATCGAGCTCGACGAGCCCTACTGCGTGATGGCCACGCAGAACCCCGTCGAACAGGAGGGCACGTACCCGCTGCCCGAGGCGCAGCTCGATCGCTTCCTGTTCAAGCTGATCGTCGGCTACCCCAAGGAGAGCGAGTACAGCGCGATCCTCGACCGCACCGTCGGCGACGACGACCTCCAGCTCGAGGCCGTGTCCAACGGCGCCGAGATCCTGGCCATGCGCCACGTCGTGCGGCAGGTGCCCGTGCCGGACCACGTCAAGCAGTACGCGATCCACCTCGTCATGGGGACCCAGCCGGGCAGTGATCATGCGCCGGCCCTCGTGAACGACAGCGTGGCGCTCGGCTCCAGCCCGCGTGGGGCCCAGGCCCTGCTGCTGGCCGGCAAGGTCAGTGCGCTGCTCGCCGGACGCTACGCCGTGAGCTCGGAGGACGTCCGCAAGGTCGCCACCAACGCCCTGCGTCATCGCATCATCGTCAACTTCCAGGGCCAGTCCGATGGCGTCTCGGCCGACGACGTCGTCGCCGCCGTGCTCGCCCACGTGAAGCCCGCGACCGAGGCTGCCGTCTCCTGATGGCCACGCGCCGGATCCCCGCCCAGGAGCTGTTCGACCCCGCGTTTCTCGATTCGCTGGCGTCGCTCCGTCTCGTTGCCGGTCGCGTCGCCCCCCGGGGACGACACGCCGAGCATCGCTCCAAGGACCTTGGCGGCGGCCTGGAGTTCCGCGACTACCGCCCGTACGCGGCCGGGGACGACCTGCGCTCGATCGACTGGAACATCTACCGTCGCCTGGGGCGCATCTTCCTGCGTCTCTTCGAGGAGATGGAGGACCTGCCGCTCTACGTCCTGCCGGACGTGAGCGAGAGCGCCTGGCTCGAGGAGTCGCCACGCATCCGCGCTGGCCTGCGCTGTGCGCTTGCCGTGTCGGCCATCAGCCTCAACCAGCACGACCGCGTGGGCGTGTTCCCGTTCGCCGAAGACCTGCGTGTCGCCGTGCGTCCGCGCGCCGGCAAGCGGCGCGTGTTCCAGATGGCCGATGAGCTCGCCAAGCTCGAGCCCGCGGGCCGGACGGACTTCCAGGCGTCCCTGCGCACGTTCGGTCACCTGCGCATGCGCTCGGGCGTCGTCGCGGTGATCTCGGACTTCTTCGACCCCGCCGGCATCGACGCCGTGGTCGATGCCCTGCGCCGCCTGCGCCACAAGCTGCTGCTCGTGCAGCTCGTCCGGCCGTCGGATGCCGAGCCGGCCGTGCAAGGCGATGTGCGTCTGGTGGACTGCGAGACCGGGGTGGGGGAGGACGTCTCCGTCACGCCCGCCGTCGTGAGCGCCTACCGCCAGGCCTACGCCACGTTCCAGGACACGCTCGGACGCTTCGCGCAGTCCCGCGGCGCGGGCCTGCTGCGGCTGGACGTCGAGC
The DNA here is from genome assembly GCA_029213105.1 of Planctomycetota bacterium. Taxonomy (GTDB): domain Bacteria; phylum Planctomycetota; class PLA2; order PLA2; family JAEUHO01; genus JAHEIK01. The sequence continues at coordinate 2,223 of JARGNS010000324.1, read as the reverse complement.
AGCCGGTCGTGCCGCAGCTCGCGGCCCTCTTCGAGGGAGGGCGTCTCTCCGTATGACGTTCGCGCTCTCCGGTCTCTGGATCGCACTCGGCCTGGCCGGGCTTGCCGCCGGGCTGTACCTGCTGCAGCGCCTGCGCGTGCGCCACCGCACCGTGCCCGTGGTCACGACCCTCTTCTGGAAGCAGGCGCTGGAGGAGACGCGTGCGCGCGTGCTCGTGCAGCGCTTCCGCCACCTGCCGGCGTATCTGCTGCTGCTCGCGATCTGCGCACTGCTCTGGCTCGGCTTCGCCCGCCCCGAAGCGGCGGCCGGGGAAGGCGCGCGCCATGTGCTCCTGCTCGACGCCTCGGCCGGCATGGCCGAGGGCACGCGCTTCGCCGACGCCAAGGCGGTGCTGCTCGAGGATGCGCGCGCGCTGCCGGCGTCGCGGCGCCAGGTGCTGTTCTGCGGTGGCCACGTGCGCACCCTGCTCGCGCCCGGCGAGAACGCCCTGCTCCTCGAGAAGCGCCTCGCGGGGCTCGCGCCCGAGCAGGCGCCCTCGAGCCTCGCCCGCGTGGCCCGCGCCGTCCGGCAGGAGGGCCCGGACGTCGTCGTGCATGCCTACGGGGAACCTGCCGCCGACGTCGGCCTGATCGCGTTTGGTCTCGCGCCGGCCGCCTCCGGCCGCTGGGATGCGCTGGATCTACTGGCGCTGCCTGCCACCGGCGAACCCTTCGGCGGGGCCGCCCCGCTGCTCGACGGATTCCCCATCCTGGGCGACATCAACTCCGAGAACGGCGGCTCGCACGCGACGGGCCTGTGGCGGGATCTGCCCGCGCGCGGCGGCCGCGTCGTCGTGCGGCAGGGCGGCCGCGAGCACGCGCTCGTGCTCCCGCAGCGCCAGACGATCAAGGTGTGGTTCGGGCTCGGTCATGACGAGGCGCTGCGGGCCCTGCTCACGCCGGTCCTGCGGGCCGACCCCGGCATCGAGATCGGGACCACCGGCGGCGACGTGCAGATCGGCGGCACGCTGACCATCGGCCGTACCGGCTCCCTCTCGTTCGCCCAGGCCCCGGCCGACACGATCGCCGTCGCGATGGCTGGCGCGAGCCGCCCGGGCTTCCTGGGGGAGCTCTCGCAAGCCCTGGCCTTGGCGGAGGTCGATGGGGCCTCCCTCGCCGATGCCCTGGGGCGCGCGGTGACCGTCACGGCCCGCGAGCCCGCCATGCTCGACTTCGGCTCCACGCGCCGCGTCACGCTCGACCGCGCCCTGCTCGATCCCGACGTGGGCTTCCTGCGCACGCGTGCGTTTCCGCTGCTGATCGCAGGCGCCATCCGGCTGCTGGCCCACGGCGGTCCGCTTGCGCCCTACGTCGCCGCCGGGGAGCCGGTCGAGGGTGTGACGGCCGCGCTCACGCCGCAGGGCGGCGCGGCGCAGGACCCGCTGGATGTGCCTTTCACCCCGGCCGTCGCGGGTGCCTACACCTCGCCCGCGGGGGCGACCTCGTACGCCTCGCTGCAGCGGGATCCGTCGGCGACACCCTTCGCTGCGACGGCCGACGCCGTGGCGGCGGAGACCTCCATGCCCTGGGCGCGCTGGATCGCGCTGCTGGCGTTCGTCCTGCTTGCCGTCGAGTGGATGCTGCTGCGGCGCGGGAGGATCCCCTAGTGCTGGCCGTGATGTTCCTCGCCCCCGGCTGGCTGTGGCTCGCGCTCGCGCTGCCCCTCGTGTGGTTCGTGCCGCGCCCGCTCCAGGACCGCGTGCACGGCGTGCTGCGGACCCTCGTCCTGCTGGGGGTCGTGGCGGCGCTCGCGCACCCGGTCTCCTTCACCGCGGTCGGCGAGGAGTGGCGCGTGGTCGTGCTCGACGCGCACGGCTCGACCCAGGCCCAGGATGCCGCCCGGGCCGGGGCCGTCGCCGAGGCCCTGGGGGCTGGCGGTCGCGGCGCGGGGAGGTCCGTGCTCGTGCACGCCGCCGGCACGTCCGTCCCCGCTTCGCTCGTGCGTCGATTCGATCATGTCGTGACGCGGCAGGCCGGCCGTAGCAGCTCGCCGCTGGGCGCCCTGCTCGCGAGTGCGGGTCGCGCGATTCCTGCCGGGGCGCGCGGCTCGATCACGCTGCTCTCCGACGGCCTCGCCACCGACCGCCGCTGGGGTCCGGCCGTGCAGGACCTGCAGGCGCGGGGCCTCCCCGTCCACGTCGGGCCGCTGCGCGCCGAGGGGCGCCCGGGCACCCTCGTCGGCGGG
>JARGNS010000323.1 GCA_029213105.1 Planctomycetota bacterium | reverse complement strand
ATCCCTGGTTGCCCGGCGGCAGCGAGCCGGCTCCTGCCGCCCCGCAGCCTGCCCAGCCCGCCGATCCGAAGCCGGCCCCCGTCGACGAGGATGACCCGTGGCTGCCGGGAGGCACCGGCGCGGCCCCCGCCGGGACGAACCCGGGCACCACCGAGACCCCGCCGGCGCAGCCCGTCGTCGACGAGGACGATCCCTGGCAGGAGGGCGGTACGACCTCGACCCCCGGGCAGCCCACACCCGGACAGCCGGCGCCCACCCAGCCCGCGACCCGCGAGCCCGAGGCCGGCACGCCGATGGGCCGCGCCATGGCGCACGTGACGAAGCTCCTGGATCGTCCGGGGGCGCCCGAGGTCTGCGGCTACCCCGCCGAGGTCGTGCGCTCCGACGATGCCGGCATGGCGCTCACGCCTGGTGTGAAGCCCGTGCTCCTCGTGTTCTTCGATGACAGCATGCGTGCCTCCGACCTCCAGGCCGCCCAGCTGCTGCCGATGGTCCTGCGCAATCGCCAGCGCATCGACTTCGTGGCCATCGACCGCGGGGCTGGCGCCAAGCGCACCCGTGGCACGGATGAACTCTCCCTGCGCTTCCTTGATCACGTCCCGACGATCGTCCTCCTGGACGCGCAGCGCACCACGCGCCTCCTGCGCTCGGGGCGCGTGGACGCGGCGGTCGTGGAGCGCGCGATCGAAGATGCCATTGCCAACCCGACACCGGCACCCGAGAAGCCGGACGCGGCCCAGCCCGGCTCCCCGGACGTGCCGGCGTCGCCCGGCTCCGTGGATCCGTTCGATCAGCAGCCGCAGGGGGACGACCCCGCGGCCCGCACCGGTGTGACCTTCACGCCCCCGTCCGACCACAGCGCACGCACGCACGTGCAGCGCCTGCGCAGCGGTCCCGGGGATGCGCGCGTGCCCGGGTACCCGAGTGACCTCCTGCCCTCCGCACCCGCAGGGCGTGTGCTGGGCGCGGGCCAGCGGCCCTGTGTCATCGTCTTCTACGACAACGCGTCCAAGGCCTCCGACCTGCAGGCGGCCGCGTTCCTCGAGTTGCTGGTCCGCCGGCGCTCGGAGATCGACATCGTGTTGGTCGACGTCGGCACGAAGGCGACGTGGGATGCCGACCAGAAGCGCGTCGTGCGGACGTACTACAACTTCTACGTGCCGACGACCGTGGTGCTCTCCGCCGCGCGTGCGCCGGTGAAGTCGTGGTACTCGCGTGTCGAGGCCGCCGCGCTGGACGACGCCATCGACGACGCCCTCAGCCGCTGAACGCGCGACTGCGGACGTGAGCCCCTAGGCCCCGCGCTCCCCTGGCGCGGCCCGGACGGCCCGCAGGTGCGGGACGCGCGGGGCGAGGCGCAGCTTCGCACGGTGCAGGAACTGCCCGATGCTCTCGGGGTTGAGGTCCAGGGCCGCCCCGATGCTGCGGTAGTCCATCCCGTCCAGGTACTTCATCGTCAGCAGCAGGCGATCGCGTTCCTCGAGTTCTGCCAGGGCCGTGCGCAGGCCGGCGATGGCCTCGGTGCGCTCCTGATCTTCCAGCGTGCGCGACGGCCCGAGGGTGCCATCGCGCTCCGGGATGCGCGTCGGTTCCTCCAGGTCGTGGGGGAGCCGGTTGCCCCGCCGCAGGTGCCGTAGGACCTCCGTGCGGCTGATCACGCCGAGGTAGGTCGAGAGGCGGTACTGCGAGTCGAACCGCTTGAGCAGGATGCGGTCACGGCGCACGAGCGCGAGGAAGACCTCCGCCGCGATCTCGTCGACATCCGCGTCCCGTGCGCGTCCCGTGCGACGGTGCAGCATGCGTCGCACGAGCGCGACGATGAGCGGCCCGAAGCGATCGACGAACGTCTCCCAGGCAGCCCGCTCACCGGCCGCGCAGCGCGCGACGAGAGCGGCTTCTTCCTGGTTCGGCGTCTTGCTCATGGCAGCCGCGGGTGAGGTCCTCTCAGTTGCCGGCCGGCGTGACAACCGGCTGGGGAATGGGCTCGAGCGGGCGGGTCGCCTTCTTGAGGAACAGGATGGCCCACGCCGTGTCGAGCACCGCGCTCGGCTTGTACTCCTTGCCGCCCAGCATGCCGGTGTTCCAGCTGCCGTCGGCGAGTTGGCGCCCGATCAGGTAGCGCGAACCCAGGATGTACCAGTCGTGCTCGCCGATCAGGATGCGATTGGCGAACACGGCGGCGCGCTCGAGGCCGTAGAGGTAGTAGTAATGCCAGGGCGGCGCGTTGCGTCCCGGGTTGCGCTCGACGGTGAAGTTCACGTCGAGCCAGGCGAAGCCGTCCTGCACGGCGCGTTTGACCCGGTTGGCGACCTTCGCGTTGTACATCGTGGCAGATCGCGAGGCACGCGATGCCGGCCGTGGTCATGCTGCCCGTCGCGTTGCGCGGGTTCTCCATGTAGCTCCAGCCACGTGCGCGGTCGCCCCCGTCGATCTTGTAGATCGGCTCGCCCTTCTTCTCGCCGCCAAGCGTGCGCAGGACCTTCGGACCCTCCGGCTCCTGGAGGGCGAGCAGTCGGTCGACGACGCGCTTGAACACGCGCCCGGGCACGACGCCGCCGCACTCTCGGGCGGCCCGCAGGCCGAGCAGGGCGTACTGCGTGTTGGACAAGTCCTCGCGCGGCTTAGGGTAGCCGAATCCGCCGGCCTCCTCCGGGCTGTTCACCAGGTAAATGGCCATGTCCGTGATCCACTCGAGCAAGTCCTTGGGCAGCGTGCAGGGATTGCGCTTGGCCTCCTTCGTGACCGTGTGGCGCTTCTTCTTCCCCTTCTTGCCGGGGACCCGGTAGTACTCCGTCACGAACATGAGCAGCGTGCCCGTGTCGTAGGTCGATCGACTGCCGGCGCCGGCGTGGCTCACGTCCTGGCCGCGGCAGTAGGCCATGGCCGCATCGACATGCTTGTCGCCCTTGCGGTCGCCGGCGGCGAGCAGGGCCAGGCCGCCCAGCGCGGTGGCTCCGATGGTGTAGTGGCGATCGCTGCCATGGTGCACACCGCCGAGGATGCCGTTCTGCTTCTGGTTCTCGCGCAGGAAGGCGGCACCCTTCGCGATGGCCTTGTCGATGGCCTTCTGGAGCGCCCGATCCGGGATGCCCGGCTTGCCTTTGGGCGCCGCCCAGACCGTGCGCAGGTGGGTGCTGCCGAGCAGCAGCAGCGGCAGGGCGCAGAGGGCCAGAGCCCAGGACATGGCGGCTTTCGCGGTGTGACGGTTCTGCATGCGTTCCCTTGTCGCCCGGTCCGGAACCCAATGCTACCCCTGGATTCCGCGGCTGCGCGCGGCGAGCGCCAACACCGGCGTGCCCCGGACGTAGGGGGGTCGGGTCGCGCGTACACTCGTACGCACCTCGAGGACCCTGACAGAACCCTCACCGGGAGTGCCCCCTCGCCATGACGTCGATCGCCGCCGCCGCGGATCGCAAGTCCCGTTCGGCCCCGTCGCCCGCCCTGGCGATGGCGGGCGGCCGGCGACTGGACGCCGAGGCCCGCCGTCAGCGCCGTGCCGACGATCTCGTGCTGGTCGAGGGGATCCGCCGCGGCGACGAGGAGTCCTTCCGTCGCCTGGTCGAGCGGTACCAGCGCCCGCTCTATTGGGTGGCGCGCGACATCCTGCTCGACAGCGAGGAAGCGCGCGACGTCGTCCAGGAGACGTTCATCCGCGTGCACGGGGCCATCGAGCGCTTCGATCGCAGCCGCGATCTGATGAACTGGATCTTCCGCATCGCCCGCAACCTCGCGATCGATCACTACCGCCGTCGCCGCCGTCGGGCCACGCCGGTCGAGGACGTCTCGCACGTCGGCGAGGACGAGGCCACACCGCCCCGGGCCCCGATCGACCTGCCGGATCAGGTGGCCAGCGTGCTCGCGATGCTCCCCGTGGACTACCGCCTCTCCCTGACCCTGCGTGAGTTCCACGGGCTTACCCCGCGCGAGATCGCGCGGGTGACCGACTGCAGCTACCCGACGGCCCGCTGGCGCCTGCACCGTGCGCGCGCCTTGTTCCGGCAGGCCTGGGAAGAACGCTTCGGCGCCGCGCCCGCGCTGGAAGGGGGGTCCGCATGAGCGCGCTCGCCGACCTCCGCCGGGCCCTGGCACGCGCCGAGGCCCTGCTCGCCGACGAGGGCCGTGACCGTCAGGCCCATCCCGAAGATGCCGCGGCGACCACGCGCGCGGAGCGCCTCGGCGCCCTGGCCGAGGAACTCGAGCGCCAAGCCGCGGCGTGCGACAGTCTCCCGCCGGCCCTGGCCCGGCGTCTGACCCGCGTCCAGGCACGTCTCGCCCTGCAGGGCCGACGCGTGCCGGCCGAGGCGCTCTCCGGCGTCTACGAAGCCGTCCGCGCGGCCGCCGAGGGCGACTCGTGGGCGCGCGCCGGGATGAGCGGCGTCTTCCTCGACGCGCCGCGCTCCCTCGCCCGCTGGCGTACGGCGGCGCTCGCCGCGTGCGTGCTGCTGGCCGTGGGAGCCCTCGAGATGGGGCGTAGCTACGTCACCCCGCGCACCGACGGCCACGTCCGGCCCCTGCAGGATCCGCGGGACGACTACCTGCGTCGGATGGATGCGCCCGTGGCCGCCGCCGCCGGGGCCCTGCCTCGGCCGGGGACGCTCGCGGTCCCGGTCGGCATGCCCACGGGGGCGCCGTCGGGTGGCACGGCTTCGACCCGCGACACGGCGCCTACGCCGGGCGCCTGGCATGCGACCACCCAGGGTGGGCACCCCAGGGGCTTCGTGCTGTTCCACATGCGCGGCGGGGGCGCGGTCTCCGGCGGCGCGCCGATCGAGGAGCGCACGCTGCTCGACGCCGCGGGGGTTCG
>JARGNS010000322.1:4555-4806 GCA_029213105.1 Planctomycetota bacterium | reverse complement strand
CCCCATCGTCAGGCCCGTGAGCGTCCCCCCCAGGCGCGTGGTGGTCAGGCGGGAGGCCACCACGTAGAGGGGCAGGAGCAGGACGCCCTTGTGGCCGGGGGCAAACGGGATGCTCGGCAGGAGCTTGAGCATCTTGATGCCGAGCATCGTGAGCGAGACGCCCGCGATCACGCCCACGTCGCGGGCCAGGGTGCGCCCCGCCTCGCCCAGCTGCCCCACGGCGTGGGCCTCGGCCTTGGCGATCTGGCCGT
>JARGNS010000322.1:0-4520 GCA_029213105.1 Planctomycetota bacterium | reverse complement strand
GGAGCCGCCCCAGCAGGGGGCTGACATCCCCCCGCAGGAGGCGCTTCATGGAGGTCCAGAAGCTCTCCCCCGGCGGCTCGCCCTCGTGGCGCCGGCCGCCGCCCCCACCACCCCCGCCGCCGCCACCGCCGCCGCCACCGCCGCCACCACCGCCACCCGGGCGTCGGCCGGTCTCGCCGAAGAGCGCCAGCACGGTGTCGATGGACACGGACGCGATGCGCGGAACCCCCAGGGAACCGAGGCCGCGAGCGATGGCGCGGGGATCGCCGGCGCGGGCCACCTGGGAGGCCAGCACCACGGTGAGGAGCCGCAGGACCATGGCGAGGCCCGCCTCGGCCCCCGTCGTGTTGACCTCGAGGCCCCAGCCGAAGAGGTCCCAGGTGACCCAGTGGTCGGTGGCCGGGTCCTGGGACGTCAAGGCATAGGACACGAAGATGATGGTCGAGAACAGCCAGAGCTTGAGCACCTGGCGCAGCAGGCGCCGCGGGGGCAGCCCGACCACGAACCAGAGCACGACCTGCAGCGCGAAAACCGCGCCCACAAGGAGCGGCGACGGCAGGAAGAAGACGCCGATGGCAACGGCGAGCAGGTACAGGACCCGGAGGCGTGCGTCCATGGGGCTCCAGAGGGGCGCGGCATCCTACCGCAGTGAGCAAGCTGGAACGTACACTCCGCCCCCATGTCCGCGGTCGTGGCGCTACTCATCCTCATCTTGACCGTGGGCCTGGCACTCGCCCGGCCCACGCTGCGCGGCCGGACGCTGCACCCCCACCATGCCTCCGTGCTGGGCAGCCTGCTGGTGCTGGCGGCCGGCCTGCTGAGCCCCACGGAGCTGCTGGAGGCCCTGGTGTTCCTGGTGCCGTCGCTCATCACGATCGCCAGCCTCATGGCCATCACCGTCATCGCGGAGCGCTCCGGCCTCTTCGCGGTGCTCGCCCGCAGCCTGGCGGGGATGGGGCGCGGCGACGCACGCAGGCTCTTCCTCCTGCTCTTCTTCGCGGGCACGATCCTCGGCGCGGTCTTCACGAACGATGCCGCCGTCCTCGTCATGACGCCACTCGTGTATGGCCTCATCGAGCAGGTGGGCGGCGACGACTGGACCACGCGCAACAAGGTGCCCTTCTACTTCGGCGTCCTCTACATCGGGAATCTGGTGGCTCCGCTGATCATCAGCAACCCCATCAACATCGTCGTCGGCGAGTGGATGGGCATCTCGTTTCTCGAGTACGCCTGCTGGATGGCCCTGCCGGCGGTCGCGGCGGTCCTCGTGACCTACATCGGCCTTCGGACCTGGTTCCGGAAGGATCTCCCGAAGCGCTACAAGCCGATGCCGGCTACGGGGATGGCAGGCGTCGACCGCCGCTTCCTGCAGGTCTGCGCGGTCGTCCTCGCCCTCACGCTCCTCGGGTTCTTCACCCAGGAGTTCACGGGCATCCACATCGCGTGGGTCGCCCTGGGCAGTGCGATCGTGCTGCTGGCTGCATGGCGCGGCATGCGCGGCGGTTCGATCCGCGAGGTCGGAAGCTACATGGGGTGGGACGTGCTCATCTTCGTCTGCGGCATCCACGGCGTCGTCCTCGCCGTCCGCGCGGCCGGCCTGACGGACTTCGTCGGCACCATGCTGCTCGACGCCCACGAGATCAGCCCCTACGTCGGGCACGCGGTGAGCGCGCTCTTCTCCGGCAGCGCCTCGGCCGTGATCAACAACCACCCCGTCGCGCAGATCATGGCCATGTCGGTCCACGATCTGGCGCTCGATGCGATGGACCGCAAGTTCCTCGCCTTCGCCGCGCTCATCGGCGGGGACCTCGGCCCGAAGATGCTGCCCATCGGATCGCTGGCCGCGCTCATGTGGTTCCGCATGCTGGCCGACCGCGGGGTCGAGATCTCGTGGCGCGAGTACATCCGCCTGGGCGTGCCGGTCACGCTCGCCGCGATCCTCTTCTCGGTGCTCGTCCTCGCGCTGCAGTACGCCCTCTTCGTGTGACCGCCAGGCCCCGCGCCGCGAGGGACGTGCTGGGGGGCCCGCAGCCGACCTGGGGGAGCGGCTCCGGCCGCCGGGCGGACCACCTCCCCAGCCCCCACCGCGCCGATCCCACCGGACGCCGGACCATCCCTTGGCAGCCCCGCCGATCGCCCCGAACATCCGGGACCCGACGTCCCCGTGACCGAACTGGAGACCTGCGATGCGCTTCGAGAACACCTCCCTCCCCGCCGGCGGCTACTGGTCGTCCCCCTTCAGCAAGTGGCAGGGCAGCTTCAGCACCCTGCACCCGGTGAAGTTCGCCGCGGACGTCACCTCGAAGGGCCTCGCCGCGCGCGGCATCGCGCCGAGCGAGCTCGACTCGCTGGTGCTCGGCTGGACGATCCCCGGCAAGCGCATCTTCTACGGTGCGCCGTGGATGGCCGGCCTCATCGGTGCCCCCGACATCACGGGCGCCATGCTCAGCCAGGCCTGCGCGACGTCGGCCGCCTGCCTCGCCCACGCCGGCGGCCAGGTCGAAGCCGGTGGCGCCGAGGCGACCGCCGTCGTCACCTTCGACAAGTGCAGCAACGGTGCGCACATCCTCTACCCGAACCCCAAGGGCCCGGGCGGCAAGGGCGACAGCGAGGACTGGGTCTGGGACAACTTCAGCTTCGACCCGTGGGCCAAGGGCTCCATGATCCAGACGGCCGAGAACGTCGCCGCCGAAGCGGGCATCACCCGCGAGGAGCAGGACGCCCTCGCGCAGCACCGCTACGAGCAGTACGTCAAGGGTGTCGAGGCCGGCTTCCAGTCGCGCTACATGCTCACGCCCTACGAGGTCAACCCCAACGGCAAGCGCGTGATCGCCACGGTCGACGGTGACGAGGGCGTCTTCCCGACCACCCCCGAGGGCCTCGCCAAGCTGCGCCCGATGATGCCCGAGGGCACCATCACCTTCGGCTCGCAGACGCACCCGGCCGACGGCTCCGCCGGCATGGTGGTCGGCACGAAGGACCGCATGAAGGCCTACTCCGGCGGCGACGAGCCCGTGCAGCTGCTCAGCTACGGCGTCGCGCGCGTCGAGAAGGGCTACATGGCCAAGGCCGTGGTGCCGGCCGCCCAGAAGGCGCTCGCCACCGCGGGTGTCGACGTGAAGGACTGCGTCATCAAGACGCACAACCCCTTCGCCGTCAACGACATCTACATGGCGCGTGAGCTCGGCATCGAGGCGGAGTCGTTCAACAACAACGGTTCGTCGCTGATCTTCGGCCACCCGCAGGGCCCGACCGGTGCCCGCCTGATCGCCGAGGGCCTCGAAGAGGCACGCATGAACGGCGGCGGCTACGTGCTGTTCGCCGGCTGCGCGGCGGGCGACACCGCCGCGGCGGTCGTACTCAAGGCCTAGGTCCCAACACCACGGCCTGATTCGTACACGGCTCGTACACGGCAATGCCCGTGTACGAGCCGCGTTCGTTTGGCCGCCGCCTCGGGCCCCAACGACACGAGGGCGGGCTCCAGCCCCGTGGTCAGGCCAGCGTGTCGCGGTAGAGCGGCACGTCACGCCGCATGCGCTCGCGCTGGGCCTCGGGGGCCGAGGCGAGGAGCCGCTCGCAGAGCGCGCGCGCCTTGGCGATCAGCGCGGGCTCCTCGAGACGCTCGCCCAGGAGGCGCCACAAGCGCACGCGCGCATGGGCCGGGATCACCGCCTGCTCGCGCTCGAGCACGACGCGTCCCGTGGCGGGCTGGCCGCCGGGCAGCAGTTCACGCCAGACCTGCCCCTCGGCCACCACCGTGCGCAGGCCACAGGGCTCCGCGATGGCGAGCGCCGCATCGAGCGCCTCCCGCGCCTGGGCCACCTGGCCCAACCGCACGTGCAGCCCGCCCAGACGTAGGGCGATCAGCGCCGTGAGCATGGTCAGCTCGCCCTGCCGGGCGTCCCGGTACAGGGCGCCGTACGCCTCCGCCGCGCCCGCCGTATCCCCACGGGCATCCAGGAGACCGGCCTCCGACTGACGCACCATGAGGTGCTCACGGGCCACACTGGCCTCGACCGCCTTGGCGCGCCCGATCGCGACGTGCTCCGCCGCGTCGTCGAACGCCCCCTGCCAGGCCAGCTGGGTCGCAAGCCGCGGGTGCACGCGCGCACCGACGGCGCTGAGCGGCACATCCTCCAGCCACGCGTGCACCTCGGCCCCGATCTCCGCGGCGCGCCCGAGGTTCCCCGTCGAGTGCTCGACGAGCATGAGGGTCACGCCGAGCAGGACGCCCAGTTCGCGATAGCCCACGCGCCGGAGGAGCGCATCGCTCCGAGCCGCGAGCTCGCGGGCCCGCTCGGCGTTCCCGCGGTTGAACTCGAGGTGCGCCATCGCCATCTGGCTGCTGGCCACCATCCGCAGGTTGCCTTCCTCGCGCCCCATGCGGTGCAGTCGTCGGCAGAGATCGTAGGCACCCTCGAGGTCGCATTGCGCATGGCCCATGCGTGCGAGGACCCCGAGAGCAAACCGCTCGGTGTCGCGATCGCCGTGCAGGTGGCTCGTCGTGAGGGCGAACTCCG
>JARGNS010000321.1 GCA_029213105.1 Planctomycetota bacterium | reverse complement strand
CGGCAGCATCACCCTGCGATACACGGACACCGATGGCTCCGAGCTGCAGACCCGCACCTTCCGCGCCACGGCCGAAGACGTGGTCTGGAGCCTGCTCACCCCGAGCCTGGACTTCGGCTCCGTCGCCGTGGGCGCCTCCGCAGATCGCGAGGTCCGCTTCCGCAACGAGAGCAGCTTGAGCCCGGTCACCCTGCGCAGCGCCACCTTCCCGTACGGTGCGTTCGACGTCGTCAGCGCCCCGTTCCCGCTGGTCATCCAGCCTGGCGCCGAGGGCGTGCTCACCATCCGCTTCGCGCCCGTCGAAGGCGGGATCTTCGATGGGGCGGCCGCCATCGGCCCCAACGACATCGGCGGCCCGATCTCGATCCCGCTTGTCGCGCAAGCACCCGGCCCGCCGTCCGAGCTCGTCACGGACTTCGGCACCCGTTTCTTCAGCGGCTCGAACACCCAACAACTCTCCGTGGACGTCCCTGCCAACGCCTTGTCGCTCACCATCGACGCCCTCGGCGCCTCAGGCAGCTACGGCCTTGGCGAGCTCCTAGGCCCGGACGACAAGGTCTACGAGAACACGGCGCTCACGGGCGACTATGTGTGGCAACCGGGGGCCGAGGCGTTCTCGACCACCGTGCCCAACACGGACCGCACGAACGTGCAGCTCGTTCCCGGAGGCGGGACCTACCGCTTCCGCATCCGCCGCCTGAGCGGGAACGCCTCGAGCGTGCAGGTGCGCGCCATCGTCGAGGTTCGTGACCAGCCCACGCCGAGCCTGCTCGACCTCAACGTCTGGCTGGCGGACGGCCTCACGGTCGACGCCGCGACAGCTCCGTCGGACACGCGCCTCCAGGCCATCCTCAGCCAGATGGACTCGATCCTCGGCCAGCAATCGGTGCGCATCGGCGACGTGGACTACTACGACGTCTCGGAGCCGGCATTCGACGACGTGACCTCCGCGGGCGAGTTCAGCCAGATGCTGCGGACGACGAGCGCCGCGGCGGCGACCCGCTTGAACCTGTTCTTCGTCCAGACCGCCCTCGGCGGTGGCGTCGTGGGCGTCTCGGCCACCGTGTCCGGGCCCAAGCGCAACGGCACGTCGATCAGTGGTGTGATGGCGATCTACGGTGGGTTCGGCACCAACGTGATCGGGCTGATCGCCGCCCATGAGCTCGGTCACTTCCTGGGGCTCTATCACACCGTCGAGCAGGCCGGCGGCCACGACTTCGTCGACGACACGGTCAACTGTCCCGCGACGGGCACCGATCCGCTGTGCCCGGACGAGGGCGGCGGCTACCTGATGCACTGGCAGGCCGTCGGCGGCACGGACTTGAGCGCCGGCCAGGGGCTGGTCCTCCGCGCCCATCCGTTGCTGCGCCCCCAGCCCGGCGGCGGGAGCGCGAAGCCCACCCCGCTCGCGCCGCCCGGCATGTCGCTGCTGGACTGGGTCTCTCTCGCGGCCCTGGGGACCGACTGGTGCGGCTGCCCCGGGTGCGGCGGCGCCGCGCGCTGAACGCCCCCTCGGCGCGTCGCGCCTAGAGACGGGGGTCGCGCGGCCCACGGCCGCCTCCCCACACCCCAACATCCTGCGATACAGGCACTTGGGTCATTTTGGAAACATGGTTACCGGGCGTTACCGTGGGGGAATGTCAGGGCATCCGTGACTTCATGTTCCTAAGCGACTACCCTGGCCTGAGATACGCCAACCTGGGTACATCTGCGTCCCTGGGGCATGGCATTTGGAGATACCGGTGGCTGTGGCTGTCGGTACGGCGGCTCCTGGAGGTTCCCGATGCGCATCCGCTCTCTGCTACTCCCCCTCGCTCTTGCACTCCCCCTGGTCTGGGTGGGTACGGACGCGTGGTCCTGCATTCGCTTCAAGGCCCCGGGAGGTTCGGTCAAGCCCGGCCTGCGTGAGCCCACGGATCCGGCGCCGGAAACGAAGGAGCCGACGGATCCGGACTCGAAGGAGCCCACCGATCCGACGACGCCCACCACCCCGGGCACGCCGACGCCGACCACGCCCAACCTGCCCGGCACCACGCCCGGCACCACGCCGAACGCGCCCAAGGTCGGCGGCACCGGCCGCAAGGCCCCGGCCATCGACAACAGCACCTGGGAGACCTGGTGGGAGCTCAACCGCGTCGAGTTCTTCCCCCACCGCTGGGTGGGCGCCGTGATCTCGCCCGAGAACGGTGAGCTGACCCGCGCCGGTCCGCAGCACATCCACCCCGACATCGTCCAGAACAAGATCTGGCCGGTGCTCATGAAGACGAAGGATCACAAGCACGCCTTCGTCCAGGAAGCCGCCCTCATCACGATGGGCCGCGTGGCCGCGAACGAGGATCAGCGTCGCGAGGCGCGCACGATCCTGCTCGGCAAGCTGAAGCACCGCAATCACCTGATCGCGCGCTCGGCCGCACTCGGCCTCTTCTACGTGGCCGACGAGAGCAGCATCCTCCCGATGTACCGCATCGCGAGCAACGAGAAGACCGAGGAGGACGTCCGCGCCTTCCTCGCCCTCACGATGACCAACCTCAAGCACCCGATGGCGGCCGGCCTGCTCAAGCAGATGGCCGACACCAAGAAGGGCTATTACGAGCTCGTCGGCTCGGCCCTCATGGGCCTCGGCTACAACGGCATCGAAGAGGACAAGACCGTCGCGGAGTTCCTCTATGACGTCGCGTTCCGCCGCAAGAACACGCGCGCCAAGTACCGCGCCCTTGCCGTCGAGTCGTTCGGCCGCATCGGCGACCTGCAGGTTGGCAAGGACGCCATCCTCAAGGGCCTGGCCGACCGTGACACCGAGGTTCGTCGCTCCGCCATGATCGCCATCGGCGTCCTGGACTACCGGACGAACGCCGAGCGCGAGATCGAGAACATCCGCGCACCGTACGAGGAGTTCATCGGCGTGCCGATGACGCCCGAGGACGAGGCCCGCATCGACACGCTGACCAAGCTCATCCCCGATGAGCGCAAGGCCATGGTCAAGGACGTCAAGACCATCGTGAAGAAGGTCGGCGAGGCGATGAAGAAGGATGGCGACGGCTTCGTGAAGCGCATGGCCGCCATCAGCCTCGGCCGCATCCACGCCCAGCACCCGACGGGCCTGATCGACCGCTTCCTCCGGGAGCAGGTCAAGCGCGACCGGGTCGGCATGCGTGAGTACTCGCTGCTGGCCATGGCCATCGGCGGCCTCAACGGCACGGACGACCTGGCCTACGAGATGCTCAAGAACCGCAACCCGTCGGCGCGTGGCGCCGCGTGCATTGCGCTCGGCATCTACGCCAACCCGGACCGTGACGGCCAGAAGGTCGGCGACGGCACGCGCATGAAGGCGTCCGCGCAGCTGCAGCACCTCATCGGCAAGGACCCCCACCCCTTCATCCGCGGCTACGCGGCGATCGGCGCTGGCATGGTCGGCGCGGCGAAGTCCGCCGAGCCCATCCTGAAGATGGTGCGCACGACGAAGACGCCGGAGGCTCGCGCCTACGGCGCCCTCGGCCTCGCGCTGCTCGGCACCAAGCAGGGTTCGAAGGACATCGTCGGCTTCATCAAGTCCAAGGATCAGATGCGCAACGGCTTCGTGGCCAGCCACATGGTCTACGCGCTCGGCCTGACCAAGGACCGCTCGAGCCTCGACGCCCTGCTCGCGCAGGCGACCGACGATCACGATCAGTACGTCCAGGCCGCAGCCCTCGCCGGCGTCGGCTACCTGTGCACGGCGGAGTTCTACCCGCGTCGCCACATCATGGCGCGTGGCTACAACTACATGCTCAACATGGACTACATCGATACGTACTTCTTCAAGCTCTAACGAACTGGAGAACGGCTTCTTCAGGCTCTTACGGGCCGGAAGATGAGTTCGAGCAAGGGCGGCTTCGGCCGCCCTTGTTTCGTTTTGCCTCCCGCGTTGGAAGACGCTCCGAGCGTGATCCGCAATCGAACGCCGGGGTCGCGGAGGTCAGGCGAGCCGCAAGACCGTTCGAGCACGGGCCGCTTCGGGGCCCGGCTCGCCCCTGGCCCGGTCGTGTCGGGGTCCGGTCGTGTCCTGGTCCGGTCGTGTCCTGGGCGCCGCGTGATCTCGGCTGCCGCCTGCTCTTGCGCCCTCCGCAGTCGAATCACCGATCCGGACCGCCCCGCAGGCAGGCACGCACCCCGCGCTAGCGCGCGCCCTCGACCTCGGCGATGCCCTCGAGGATCACCGCAGCCACCTGCTGCAGGTCCGCCGACCCGGTGCGGGACAGCTCCTCCACGGCGCTGCGTGCCTCGGCCCCCATGGCCGTCAGGGCATCCATCGCGTTGAAGCGCACCGGCCCCTCGCGGTCCAGTGCGCCGACGAGCACGGCCGCGGCCTGCGCGGCCTGGGGGCCCAGGGGCCCGCGGCGCGCGATGTCCTCGAGGACGCCCGCGGCGACCGCCGCCCCCACCTCGTCCTCGCCCTGGATCAAACGCAAGAGGGGCGGCACACCGTCGGCGCCGCTGAACGCCAGGGCCGCGGCCGCCTCGTCGCGCTCCGCGGCCTCCTCGCTGCCCAGGAACGCAGCACAGGCCTCCGCGCCGGCCCCCCCGAGTCGGGCCAGGGTGAAGCGCGCCTGCCGGCGTTCGGCCTCGTGCTCGCCCTCACGCGCCCGCTGCGCCACGAGGCCCGCCAAGGGCTCCGCAGGCCGCCCGATGCGGGCCAGGGCATACAGCGCCCCCCAGCGAACCCGCAGGGCCTCCGCCGCCAGCGCCCCCCGCAGGGGATCCAGCGCGGCGGCGCCGAGTGCACCCAGGGCCTCCCGCGCGTGGCGGCGCAGGGGTTCGTCGTCACTCGCCAGCATCCTCGCAAGGACGGC
>JARGNS010000320.1 GCA_029213105.1 Planctomycetota bacterium | reverse complement strand
ACACCCGGACTACTGGGCGGCGTGGCCGCTGTGGGGGCCGCTCGACTGACGGGAGATGGTGCTGGATCACCGCTCCGGCGCTCGCGGAGAGTGCGGCTGTGGAGGCGCAGCCCGGTCTTCCGGGGCCGCACCTCGAGCGGGCTCGGGTGGATCCCGAGACCGGGAAGGGTGTTCGATGTTGGCCGCAGACACTCTTCGAACCTCAAGCAGAGAGGCCGGGCTCCGTATCGCTACGGCTACCGTGCCGGGCTCCGCATCCCGGCGTCGAGCTCGCCCGGGCCCCGGTGTCCCGAGGTCAAGTGTCTTGTCCTGGCTCGGTACCTCCCTGGTTGCCCTTCGGCTGACGAGACCCGAACCACATGAGAACGCCACCGACCAGGATCGCCCCTCCGGCCAGCACGAGCTCCCGAACCAGCGCGGAGCCCTCCAAGACGAGCAACTCCATGGCCGGCTGGGCAAGGAACAGCGCCAGCAGGAGGCGCTGCACGCCGTACACCGCGAGCACGATCCCCAACACGAGAACCACCGTCTGCTGGATGGGCTTCCTCGTCTGACTCACTTGGGACGCTCCATCGGAAACCGGGCCCACCCAGTGTAGCGATCGGGGGCTTGCCGAAGCAAGTCGGGGACTCAGGCCTGCGGTGCCGGGGCTGCTCCTCCCGCGTTTGCGGAACTCGCGGCGGCGGAGTCTGGAGATCGGGCCGTTGGGCTGCCTGGCCCCGGCAGGGAAGCCCAACGGCGCCTACAATGCGGGCGCGTTGGATCCGGGCCCCCGCAGGGCGGACGGGTCGCCGTACCCCCCCCAATCCCAGGAGACGTTCGATGACCCACGGCTGCGGCTGCACCTCCAATCCGATGCTCCAGGGGATCGAAGAGAGCGGGAAAGGCCTCTCGCGCCGGGCCCTGCTCGGCGCCGGCGCGGCGCTGGGCGTACTTGCGCTTGGCCGCAACGTGCTCGCCGAAGACGCGCCGGCAGGCGCTGGAGGCCGTGGCGCCGCCGACACGATCTTCCACGGCGGCCCGATCGTCACGATGGTGAAGGACGGCCAACGTGTCGAGGCCTTGGCCGTTCGGAGTGGCCAGATCCTGCTTGCGGGAACGAAGGCCGACGTGCTGAAGCGGAAGGGCGCTGCGACCAAGCTCGTCGACTTGAAGGGGCGCTGCATGATGCCGGGCTTCATCGACCCGCACTCGCATGTCGTGCTCCAGTCCGCGAAGTTCGCTACGGCGAATCTCGATCCGAAGCCGATCGGCGACATCGGGACGATGGCGGACCTCAAGGAGACGCTCCGGTCCTGGATCGGAGAGCAGAAGATCGATCCGGGCAAGTGGGTGGTCGGCTGGGGCTACGACGACACCGGCATCAAGGAGATGCGGCACCCCACGAAGAAGGACCTGGACGAGGTCTCGACCGAGCATCCGATCGTGATCCTGCACATCTCGTGTCACCTGATGGCCGTCAACAGCAAGGCGTTGGAGGAGATCGGGGTCGACGCGACCACGAAGGACCCGGAGGGCGGCAAGTTCCAGCGACTGCCGGGAGGCAATGAGCCGAGTGGTGTCCTGGAGGAACTCGCGATGGAGGCGATCCTCGGGAAGCTCCCGGCACCGACCCCCGAGCACGCCTCCGAGATCATCGCCAAGGGGCTTGCGTTCTATGCCGCGGCGGGAATCACGACCGCCCAGGACGGCGCAACGGGTTCGGGGACCGCGAAGCTCCTCGCGGCGATGGACCAAGCCGGGAAGCTACCCATCGACGTGGTGGGCTACCCCCTCTACAAGGCGATGAACGACGAAGTCATGGACGCGATCGTGGCGGACAAGACGTCCACCGGGCGGTTCCGGCTTGGCGGCGTGAAGATGACGGTCGACGGCTCGATCCAGGGCTACACGGCCTTCCTCTCCAAGCCCTACTTCGTGCAGCCCGGCGGAGAGGAGGCCCTGACGCAGGATGCGTGCTCGGGCGAGACCGCGGAGCACTGCTTCGTGACCAAGGACACCCCGCCCGCCGATGCGCGGGACAAGCCGACGCCCAAGGGTGGTCACCGGGGCTACTCGAACATGACCCAGGACGAGATCGAGCACTGGGTCACGACGTGTGACAAGCGCGACGTGCAGTTCCTTGCCCACACGAATGGCGACGCCGCGACGGACATGCTGGTCGAGGCGATCGAGAAGGTCCGCGGCGACAAGCCGCGCAAGGACCTACGCACGACGATCATCCATGCCCAGACCATGCGGGAGGACCAGCTCGATGTGGCGGCCAAGCACGGCTTGTGTCCGTCCTTCTTCCCGATCCACGTCTACTTCTGGGGAGACCGACACCGCGACATCTTCCTCGGCCCCGAGCGTGCGGCGAGGATCAGCCCCGCGAAGTCCGCGTTGGACCGAGGCATGAAGTTCACGCTCCACCATGACGCGCCCGTCGCGGGCATCGGCATGTTGCCGGTGGCGGCGGCGGCCGTGAACCGGAAGACCTCGAGTGGGGCGCCGCTCGGCTTGGATCAGAAGATCACGCCGTTCCAGGCGCTGCGCGCGATCACGCACGATGCCGCGTGGCAGTACTTCCAGGAGGACCGCAAGGGAACGCTGGAAGTCGGGAAGGTCGCCGACCTCGTGATCCTCGAGGCCGACCCCCTGGCGATCGACCCGGCGAAGATGTCCGGCATCCGCGTCCTCGAGACCATCAAGGATGGGAAGACCGTGTTCCGGCTCTCGGAGGACTAGTACGGAGTCGGGTGAGGACCTCACCCGCGTCCCGCTTCGTACGGCCGTGTCGGTGCTTCAGGCCGCCGGACCCATCTTCGTGCTTCTTGGGCGCCATGGTCTTGCCGGGCGCTGGGCTCCCGGATGGCCACCCGACGGTGAACTACATACGGGCTCCGTACCGGGACGCCGGCACCTGGGCGCGGTGGAGCCGGCCAAGACGGAGAAACCGCAGATTCGGCCGCATGCCCCGCGCGGGGGAGCGCGCCGCGGTGGGGGGCGTGTCTTGCTCGCGCAGACGGAAGCGCGAGGCTTGGCGGTCCTGACTTCCGCCTGAGCCCGGGCGGGCCGGCGCTGCCGATCGGTCCCGCCACTCCGTACGCGGCAAGCGGTGCGACACTGTGTCCAGACAACGGCGCCACGGCGCAGGAGGTTTGCATGGCCACACTTGAGTTCTCGGAGGTCCTGGCCCAACGCCAGGCGATGCACGACGATGCGGGCGCGACCACGACGACGAAGGACGCCATGGCCAGGAGCTTCAGCGGCAAGACCATCCGGGCCGTCGGCACGGTCGATGACGTCAGCGGTCAGGGCGAGGAGCTCACCGTCCGCCTCGCGATCGAAGGCGAGATCATGGTGTGTCCGTTGGTGCGCGTGCATGGCAGGTCCATGGAGGCCACCGTCACGGAGGCCACCTCTTGGCGGAGGGGCGAGCAGGTCGAGGTGATCGGGAAGCTGGTCTGGAAGTCGTTCTCGGAGGAACTCAAGATCGAGATCCTCACCGCCGAGCGGGTCGATCCTGCCGCCTAGGCGTACGGAGTCTGAGGGAGTACGGAGTCGGGTGAGAAGTTCACCACGGCACATGTCGCTCGAACGTGCCGGTGCTCCCGGAACGTGGACCGCTCTCGAGGCCTCTTGTGCGGCTTGGCCGTGGCCGCGGTCAGGCTCCGTAGAGGTCGCGGTGGACCCGACGATCCCGCTGGGTGAGGTCCGGCGACGGCTTCCGACTCATCTCTCCATCATCCCATGGAAGCCTCGAGTCCGCGCCTGCCCGACAGGCTTCCTGGATCGCCGGATCCCTGAGCCTCGTGCCGGCACCGTACGGCAGCGGGGGAGATCTCGCGCTGGCCTCCGCTCGGCAGGTCTCCACCGGAGGACGCGCGAGGGGCTGCTTCCCTGGCCCGCTCCCGAGCACCGCGATCAACCCATGAAGCTCTCCACAAACAGGTACCCTGTTCCTGTGAACGAGGCCATGGAACAGAGTCGGGGAGCGCGAGCGCGAACGGGACGTGTGATTCTCGTGGCGCTCTTGGCCAACATCGGGCTCGCCATCGCCAAGCTCATCGGGTTCTTGCTGACGGGCTCGTCCTCCATGTTGGCCGAAGCCGTTCACTCCCTGGCCGATACCTCGAACCAGGGCCTACTCCTGATCGGACGCGCCCGTTCAGAACGCCGCGAGAGCCCCGAGCACCCCTTCGGCTATGGGGCCGAGCGCTACTTCTGGGCCTTCCTGGTGTCCGTGCTGATCCTCGTCTCGGGGGCGTTCGCCGCGATCTACAAGGGGATCCGCGCCCTGATCGAACCCGAGGCTCTCGACACCGTGCCGTGGGCCTTTGGGATCCTGGGCGTTGCGCTCCTGCTCGATGGGACCTCGCTCCTGGTCGCGGCGCGCAGCACGCGACGGCTGCAGGGCGAGAGCTGGTTTGCCTACGTCCGAAGGGCGAAGCACCCGGAGGTACCGATCGTACTGCTGGAGGATGCGACGAGCGTGGTGGGGGTCTTGGTTGCGCTCGTGGCCATCGGCATGACCGTCCTGACCGGCAACCCGGTCTGGGACGGGATCGGCAGCATCACCATCGGTCTTCTGCTTACGGCGATGGCCTTGCTTCTGGCGCGCGAGACCCAGAGCCTCCTGATCGGAGAGGCGGCCTCCCCGGAGACCGCGGCGAAGGTGCGCGAGGTGATACTCGCGGATGAAGCCATCGCGGGACTGGTCTACCTTCGTACGCTGCATCTCGGTCCCGATGAGCTGCTCGTCGAGGTCAAGGCACGCATGGACCCCGACATGACGGTGCGAGCGGCGGCATTGGCCATCGACCGGATCGAGTTGAACCCCGTGTAAACAAACGCAGAC
>JARGNS010000319.1:3953-4843 GCA_029213105.1 Planctomycetota bacterium | reverse complement strand
CTCCGCCTGACTCAGGACAACTCACCATGTGTTCGAGCGCGGCCCAGCCGGCGAGCTGGGCGTCGGTGAGCGTGCACGTGCCCGTCGTCGCCTTGCGATGGCGCACGGCGCGCAACCAGCGGCGGGTGGGTCGCGGCAGCTGCAGCTTGTCGTTCACGACGAGGCCCGTCACCGTCTGACGCCGGTAGGGGTAGAGGATCAGCAGCTTCTTGCGCTTGTGGGCCTCGTAGCCGTGTGCTTCCAGCGTGCGTGTGACCGCCGCGATGGTGAGCCGCACGGTCTGGCCCAGGTCCGTCGTGTCGTGGTCCTTCCCGAAGGAGATCGTGATGTCGTCGGCGTAGCGCGTGTAGCGCCCCCCGAAGGAGGCGACCAGCCCGGCGATCCGTGCGTCCAGTCCATGGTTGACGAGATTGGAGAGGCGCGGGCTCGTGGGCGCGCCCTGGGGCAGGCCGCCGTCCAGCGTGACGAGGCGGACCAGCTCGCGCGCGGCGTGCTTGTTCCAGCCGATGCGGCGGAAGTAACGCTCGACCCGCTCGGCCGAGGTCGACGGGAAGAAGTCCACGACGTCCATCTTCACGACCACGGCCCGCCCGACATGCGGACGGGCGTTGTCGACGATGGAGCGTCCGCGCTCGAAGCCCGTGGCGCAGCGATGCACGCGCAGCTTGGCGAGCAGTCGCCGCAAGAGCCGCCGCTGGACCTCCTTGGTCTCGTCGTTGGGGATCCAGAGGCGCCGTGTACCGCCGGAGCGCTTCGGGATGCGTGCTTCCTGATAGCGCACGCGTACGCCCTGCAGGCCCTCGATCGGCGAGCGCAGTCGCAAGGCGAGTTCTGCGGGGCCCATGCCGAAGCCGAGCCAGGCCTTGAAGCGTCGCCAGAGACTCATGCGC
>JARGNS010000319.1:0-3897 GCA_029213105.1 Planctomycetota bacterium | reverse complement strand
GGCGGGGTGGCGTGCGCCTCGCCGCCACCGGCCTTGCTGCCAGCGGGAGGACGGCGCCGTAGGCTCCATCGTCCCGCTGGACGACTCTGGAGGTCACCCTGGTGACCCGGACGACGAAACATCGCCCTGTGCATTGCGCACCGCCAAGACTGGTTGGCCGCATTCTGCCGCGGGGGACCCCCGCTGCCGCGCCTAGCCGTCGTCCTTGCCGCCTTCGTCCATCCAGCGGACGCCCACGATGATCACCGGCACGTTGGGGTCGCCGGACGCCTCGCGGACCTCGGCGCGCAGCCCCTCGAGGAACTCCGCACGCAGGGTGCGCTTCGTGGCCAGGTGGATCAGGATCATGGGGCTCACGGGGGAGCGGCCCATGAACATCACACGCACGTCGGCGTCGTGCTCGACGTAGCCGAGTACGGTCTCGGCGACCGTGCGTGTCACCGGGTGCCCCAGGGGCTCGGCGCGGCCCTCGTCCATCTGCTTGGCCAGGAACAGGCCGAGCGGAATGCACAGCAGCAGCAAGACGGCGACGAGTCCGATCACGATGAGGCGTGCGGTGCGTCGTGCGCGCGAGAACGTGCGCGGAACGGTCACGCCCATGCGGGAGAAGATGAACGTCGACGCCAGCATGATGGCGAAGAGGTTCGTGACGAACAGGAGGGCGGCTCCCAGGGCGTTCATGAACGCCCCGTCGTAGGTGTCGATGCCGTACTCCCCGCGGGCACCGAGTGCGCCCGTGAGGCCGCAGGCCAACGAGATGCCGCACGCACACAGCGGTGGCACGAGGGCGGTCGCGATGGCGACGCCAGCCACGGCCCCCCCGATCGTCGGGCGCGCCATGGCGTAGCCCGCGGCGATGGCGGCGAAGAGCGCGATGCCCAGGTCAAGCAGGTTCGGGCCACCGCGGGCGAGCACCTCGGGGGCGAGCGTGTCGCCTGGGTCGAGGAAGCCCAGCGCGAAGCTCACCGTCAGCGTGAGCAGGGCTCCGAGCGCGATGGCCTTGCCGGCCGAGCGACCGAGTTTGCCGTTCGCCTGCAGCAGCGCCATGCCCACACCGATCATGGGGGTCATCAGGGGTGCGAGGAGCATGGAGCCGATGACCACGGCCGGACTGTTCTGCATGAGCCCGAGGGAGGCCACGGCCGCCGCCAGGCCGAGCATCATCACGAAGTCGGCGTTCCACTGGGAGCCTTGGCGCAACTGCTGCACCAGGACGGCGTAGTCGGTGGGGTTGATCTGCGGCAGCCAGTGCGCGCGCCCACCGACCTTCAGCGGGGGCGTGCGCTTGACCACGGCGAGCGTCGCGCCATCCAGCGCCTTGCCGAGCGTGCGGATCAGCGGCAGGTCGTTCATGCCGACGATGACGAGATCGTGGTCGTCGAAGCAGGTCAGCACGCCGCGCACGGGGTGGTTGTCGACCACCACCTTGGTATCGAGGTGCTCGCCCTCCTGGACGTCGGCCTCATGGAGGATGCCCGCGAGGGCCTGCTCGCCGACCTTGTAGGCGCCGGCGCCTACGTCCGCTTCGATCTTGGCGATCGTGGCCACACCACCATTGCGTACGGCGAGGAGGTGCGCCGCCCGCACGGCGATCGTGTCGTGGGCGCTGCCCGTGGCGACGACCAGGACGCGCTTGGTGTCGTCCGGCCCGCTCGCGCCGCCGAGGTCCAGGAACGTCTCGCACGGGGCGGACCGCATGATCTCCCGGATCCGGTCGACGTCGCCATGCCAGTCGCCGCCGGAGCCCGAGATGAGCGTCTGGGCCTTCGTCGACCGCAGGTGTTCGGCCAGGCGCTGCCACGGCAGCGGGCCCTCCAGCGGGGTGATGGGCGCCGCCTCGTCGCCCAGGATCTCCCGGGCCGAATCGCAGGAGGCAAAGCCGCCGGCGCAGACGAAGCTCAGGTCCGGCTCGTCGTCTCGGAGGAAGATCCGGGACCAGCCCACGACGCGTGCGGCCTCCTCGGCTCGAGGGATGTATGCGACTGTGCCACCCACGTGTGCTCCTCCAGGCGCGCATCCTGCCAGGGAGGGCGCCGGGGTCGCAAGGCCACGCAACGGCGATCGCCGCGGTGTTCGTGACGGGCGGCGGCCGTAGACTGCGCGACCATGCGCGCCCTCCTCCTTGCCCTTGCCCTTGCCCTCGCCGTCTGCTGCTCCCTGGCCGCCTGCGGCTCCGAGGCGCCCGAAGGCACGGCGGATCGTTTCGAGGACGTCGCGTGGCGGCCGCTGCCGACAGGCGAGGTGCAGCGCATCGCGTTCGGCTCCTGCGCGCACCAGTGGGCTCCCCAGCCCATCTGGGCGACCGTCGTGGCGACGAAGCCGGACCTCTACCTCTCGCTCGGCGATGCGATCTACGGCGACTGGGATGGCAAGCAGGTCGTGCCCTTCAGCGAGGCCTCGATGACGGCTGGCTGGCGGATGCTGGCCGATCACCCGGACTTCACGCAGCTGCGGGCTGCGGTGCCCGTGATGGCGACCTGGGACAACCACGACTACGGCAAGCACGACGGCGGTGCCGAGTTCGAGCACCGGGCGCTCGCCAGGCGGATGTTCCTCGACTTCTTCGGGGAGCCGTTGGACAGCCCCAGGCGACGCCGTCCGGGGGTCCATGACGCGCGTATCTTCGGGCCCGAGGGGCGGCGCGTGCAGGTGATCCTGCTGGACACGCGCTCCTTCAAGGGCCCGACCCGACGCGATCCGCGCACCAAGGCCGAGAAGCAGGCCGCGGGCCTGTCCGGCTCGATGGGCCGCTACGTCCCGAACATGGATGCGTCGACGACCCTGCTGGGCGAGGCCCAGTGGTCGTGGTTCGAGCAGCAGCTCGCCCAGCCCGCCGATCTCCGGCTCATCTGCTCCAGCACCCAGGTGATCCCGGATCAGAAGGGCATGGACGAGTGGGGCAACTACCCCCGCGACCGGATGCGCCTCTTCAAGCTGCTGGAGTCGGCCGAGGTCCGGGGGGTGCTGCTCCTGAGCGGCAACGTGCACTTCGGCGAGCTCTCGGGACTCAAGCGCGATGCGTATCCCTTGCTGGAGTTCACGGCCAGCGGCTTGACCCACATCAACGGGGACTACGCCCAGTTCCACAACCCGTACCGGATGGCCGGGCCCGTCGGCAAGGTGCACTTCGGCCTGGTCGAGGTCGACTGGGCGCGCGAGGGCGGCCCGCGCGTGCGCCTGCGGGCGATCGGGGAGGCGGGCGAAACGCTCCTGACCCATGAGGTGCCGCTCCGGACCCTGGGCGGGTAGGGCGCGGCGTCGATTTCCCTGGCCTCCGGGGGCGGCAGCGTCGGTGGGGGGTGATTGGATGCGGGCATGAACGACCTGCACCCCGTCAAGCGCGCGCTCCTCTCCGTCTACGACAAGACCGGCCTGGTCGAGCTGGGCCAGGCCCTGGCCGCCCGGGGCGTGGAGTTGCTCTCCACCGGCGGGTCCGCCCGCGCCCTGCGCGAGGCCGGACTCGAGGTGAAGGACGTCGCCGAGGAGACGGGCTTCCCGGAGATGATGGACGGCCGCGTGAAGACGCTGCACCCGCGCATCCACGGTGCCCTGCTCGGGCGTCGCGACGTGGACGCCGAGGTCATGAGCGAGCACGGCATCGCCGGCATCGACCTCGTCGTCTGCAACCTCTACCCCTTCGAGGCCACCGTGAAGACGCCCGGCGTGACGTTCCCCGAGGTCATCGAGCAGATCGACATCGGCGGCCCGTCGATGGTGCGCAGCGCGGCCAAGAACCACCGCTGGGTCGCGATCGTGACCGACGCGGCGCAGTACGCCGAGCTCCTCGCCGATCTCGAAGCCCACGACGGCAGCACCTCCATGGGACTGCGTCGCAAGCTCGCCGCGGCGGCCTACGCGCGCACGGGGGCGTACGACGGCGCCATCGGTCGCTGGTTC
>JARGNS010000318.1:3285-4880 GCA_029213105.1 Planctomycetota bacterium | reverse complement strand
GGACCTGAGGGCTCGCCATGGGCGCAGGCCCTGGCCGCCCTACATCCGTCGCCGGCCCGGGCGCGACGAGCGCGACGGGATGGACCGCGAGCGCTACCAGACCCGCTTTGCGCGCGCGGCGGGGGCCGTCGCCGCGCCGACCGCGGGGCTGCACTTGAGCGATGGCCTGTTGGCTGCGCTCGACGAGCGCGGCGTCGAGCGCGCGGCCGTGACCCTGCACGTGGGGCTCGGGACGTTTGCGCCGGTGCGCACCGACACGCTCGAGGCGCACGCGATGCACGCCGAGCGCTACGAGATCTCCGCGGACGTGGCCGCCGCCGTGCGCCGCGCGAAGGCCGAAGGGCGGCGCGTGGTGGCCGTGGGGACGACCACCGTGCGCGCGCTGGAGGGTGCCGCCGCCGTGGCCGCCGATGGCCTGCCGGAGGCCGGGACGGGCGAGACCGACATCTTCATCACGCCGGGGGACTCCTTCCGCGTGGTGGACGCGCTGCTGACGAACTTCCATCTGCCGCGCTCCACGCTGATCGCCCTCGTCGGGGCGTTCGCGGGGCTCGAGGCCGTGCACGCGGCGTATGCGCAGGCCGTCCAGGAGCGCTACCGCTTCTACAGCTACGGCGACGCAATGTTCATCTCGTAGATCCTCGCGCGGGGCGCATCGCCGCTACGATTCCCCCGTGGAAGATCCCCTCGCCATCGTTCGAGATGCTGCTGCGGCGCAGGGCTTCGAGGTCGTGGGCGTCCTCTCGGCCGAGCCGCTCGTAGAGGCCCTGCAAGCCCTCCGTCGCTGGTGCGAGCAGGGCTACGAGGGCAGCATGGGGTACTTGAGCCGCGATCCGCCTCAGCGCGCGGATCCGCGCACCCTCCAGAAGGAGGTGCGTGCGGTCATCACCGTGGCCGTGAACTACTGGCAGGATGCGCCCCCGTTCGAGCACGAGGGACGCTACGGGCGCGTCGCCCGCTATGCGTGGGGGCGCGACTACCACGACATCGTCCTGCCCCGGCTCGACGCGCTCGGCGCGAGTCTCGTCGATCGCTTGCCGGGTGCGAGCAAGGCACGCACGGCCTGCGACTACTCCCCGTTCCTCGAGCGCGCGGCGGCCGTGCGCGCCGGGCTTGGCTTCTTCGGCAAGAACACCTGCCTGCTCATGCCGCGCAAGGGTTCGTGGTTCTTCCTGGGCGAGGTGATGCTCGATGTGGAGTTGCCTGCCACGACGAGCGAGGGCGCGGATCACTGCGGGACGTGCACCGACTGCCTGGGCGCCTGCCCGACGGACGCGTTCCCCGAGCCCTATGTGTTGGATGCGAATCGCTGCATCAGCTATCTGACCATCGAACATCGCGATTCGATCCCCCGCGCCCTGCGCGCGGGCATGGGGCCGTGGCTCTTCGGCTGCGACGTCTGCCAGGACGTGTGCCCCTTCAACCGCTGGGCGCAGCCTGCGCCGTGGCCGGAGCTCGCGCCCGAGCAGGGCGTGGGGCCGCGTCTGGACCTTGCGGAGGTACTCGCCCTCCCCGACGAGGTGGCCTTCGCCGCGCGCTTCGCAGGCACGCCCCTGCTGCGCCCCAAGCGGGCGGGGCTCCTGCGCAATGCGGCC
>JARGNS010000318.1:1514-3275 GCA_029213105.1 Planctomycetota bacterium | reverse complement strand
CTGGAGGTGTTGGCGCGCACCGACGCCGACGCACGCATCCGCGCCGCGTCCCTGTGGGCGTTGGCCGGGCTCGACGAAGGTCGCGCACGGCGCGTCGCCGCCGTGCTGAGCGCGGACCCCGACGCGGACGTGCGCGCCGAAGCCGAGGCGCTGCTGTGAGCGTCTCGGTCGTGCTGCCCGTGTACAACGCGGGGGCCTTCCTCGCCGAGGCCCTGCAGTCCCTCGCCGACCAGACGTATCGCGACCTCGAGATCGTGGTGCACGACGACGGCTCGACGGACGACTCGCGGGCCATCGCCGAGGGGTTCGCCGCACGGGACGAGCGCTTCGTCGTGCAGTCAGCACCCAACCAGGGGGTGGCCGGCGCGGCGAATGCCGCGGTGGCGCGCGCGCGCGGTGACCTGCTCGTGCGCATGGACGCCGACGACATCGCCCACCCCACGCGGGTGGCCAAGCTCGTGGCGCTGGCCGCAGCGCATCCCGAGGTCGAGGTCCTTGCCAGCCGGGCGCGCTACTTCCCCCGCGCCGAGGTCGGGCCCGGCATGCTGCGCTACGAGGCCTGGCTGGACGGCCTGCTGGATCACGCGGCGATCTACGCCGATCGCTTCGTGGAGTATCCGCTCCCGCATCCGACGACGGCGGTCCGGCGCTCGGCCTACGAGCGCGTGGGGGGCTTTCGGGATGGGGACTTCCCCGAGGACTACGACTGGTTCCTGCGGGCGTGCGCGGCGGGGGTGCGCTTCGCGAAGCACCCGGATGTGCTGCTGGATTGGCGGGAGGGCGGGCACCGCACGACGAAGTCCGACGCGCGCTACAGCCTCGCCAGCTTCCATGCCCTGAAGGTGGAGCACCTCGTGCCGCGGCTGGAGGCGGCGGACCGCGAGGTCGCCGTCGTGGGGGCGGGGCGCGATGGCAAGCGTTGGGCGCGGGCCCTGCGCGCGGCCGGCGTGCCGCTGCGCTGCTTCGTGGATCTCCATCCCGGGCGTGTGGGCAACACGATCCAGGATCTACCCGTGCATTCGTACGAGGACCTGCCCTCGCTGCGCGGGGCGTACCTGCTCTCGGCCGTGGGGGCGCCCGGCGCTCGCGTCGACATCCGGGCGCGCCTGACGGCCGCCGGCTTCGTCGAGGAGAGTGACTTCCTCTGCGTGCAGTGACGGCCGCGGGGCGCTGCCCGAACTTCTTTTTCGGATTCGTGCCGAACCTTGGCGTCCTCACGTGCGTACCTAGGTCCTGCACGAACGATAGGAGCCGCATGATCGTCAACCAACATCCCAGACACGATGCGCGCAACCGCGCCTCCGACCTCGTGTTGGATGCGACGACGCTGCGTGCTCCCGCACTACCGTCTCCGTGTCGTCGCCGAGGCGCTCGCCCCGGGCGGTAGTTGCCTTCGCGCGGGGCTGCCCTGCGGCCACGCCACCCCACTAGCCACGTTGTCGCAGCCGGTGGCGTCCCTGCACCTCCCACGGGATCGGTGTGGGGCGTTCCAGCCCGGGTTCTGCCTCGACATCGTGCATGACTCGGGACGAATGGCGAAGATCGACGCGCGCATGCCGTGCGCGTCGGGAGGTTCGACTCCTCCTCGTCTCTCCAACGTAGCTCAGCGGAAGAGCACTGGACTGTAGATCCAGCGGTCACGGGTTCGAATCCCGTCGCTTCGATCATGACCTGGGGAGTTGATCGACCCCACCCTGCGGGTTGGCGCGTCGGACGCGCCACGCGCCCAACGCTTCGGGCGGTGGGCGGGGTAGGGCGGGG
>JARGNS010000318.1:0-1504 GCA_029213105.1 Planctomycetota bacterium | reverse complement strand
CCACCGCGGGGGCCGAGGGCACCCGGTCCCAAGCCCGAGACCCTCGCCAGCGGGCGTTCGCGGCGTGCTCCCTGGCGGCTCGGCCCATCGTCTTCGGACGGCGAGCCTGCCGTCGCGCGGCGTGCCCTCCGGACGAACGACCGCGACGGTCCCGCCTGGTGCCGGGGTGACGCGAGTCCACCGGCGCGCCGATTCGCACCCTTCTCTCTCTCGAACTGTCCCGAATCCGTCCTCGAACAAGGAGGAACACCATGTACCGCAAGATCCTCATCAAGCAGCACGAGCTCGGCCTGCGCTTTCGCAAGGGCGAGTTCCACGGCTTCATCGGCCCGAGCGAGTTCCGCCCGGGGCTGGCGGCCTGCCTGCGTCGCGAGCGCATCGAGGTCGTGGACACGCGCGCCGTGCACTTCCGTCACCGCGACATCGACCTGCTCGCGCGTCACGCGGATGCGCCGACGTACTTCCACATCCTCGACCTCTCCGATACGCAGCGTGCGCTCGTCTTCAAGGACGGCCGCCTCGATGGTGTCCTGGGCGCGGGCCTCTACCTGATCTTCAAGACGCCGTACGAGATCCGTACGGAGGTCTTCGACACGGCGGGGGACATCCGCTTCGAGCACCCGCTCGAGGATGTCGTGATCCGCCACCCGGGTACCTCGGAGGTCCTGGGTGTCGTCCAGGCCGAGCCGCACGTCGAGAAGCTCGTCTTCCGCGACGGTGTGCTCGTGGCCCGCGTCCGCGAGGGCCGCTTCGTGTACTTCAAGAACGCTTCCAAGATCCTGGTGACCTCGGTCGCGCTGCGCGAGCAGACGCTCGACGTCGGCGGGCAGGAGATCATGACGCGTGACAAGGTCACGCTGCGTGTGAACCTCGTCGTGTCGTACCAGATCGTGGACCCGATCCTGTCGGCCACGGCGGTGGACGAGGTCGGTCAGACGCTCTACCGCGAGGCGCAGCTCGCACTGCGTTCTGCGGTGGGTGCGCGCGTCCTCGACGCGCTCCTGACGGACAAGCAGGTCGTCGGCGACGAGGTCCGCGCCGCGGTGGCGGTGCGTGCCAAGGCGTTCGGTGTCGAGGTCCGTGGTGTCGGCCTGCGCGACATCATCCTGCCTGGAGACATGAAGACGATCCTGAACCGCGTGATCACGGCCCAGAAGGAGGCCGAGGCCAACGTCATCAAGCGCCGCGAGGAGACGGCTGCCGCGCGCAGCCAGGCCAACACGGCCAAGCTCCTGGCGGAGAGCCCGGCGCTGGCACGCATGAAGGAGCTGGAGCTCCTGCAGGAAGTCCTGGCGGGCGCGAAGACGAGCTTCGTCTTCGGCGGTGGCGACCTCGCCACCCAGCTGCGCACGCTCATGGACAAGGACGGCACGTAGCGGCGGATCCTCCGCCGCGTGTACGTCCCCCTCGGCGCCGCCGGTCCCCAGGGGCCGGCGGCGCCGTTCTCGTCATCCGGTCGGGGGGGGGAGGGCACGCGCGGCGGGCGGGGGCGCCGCGCGCGGGT
>JARGNS010000317.1 GCA_029213105.1 Planctomycetota bacterium | reverse complement strand
CAGAACAACCCTCCGACGAGGATCATGTTGCCGATCATGCCGGTGCTGCCGTCCTTCTTGGCGGCCGCCACGAGCAGGATGGCGCCCACGCCCAGGAAGCCGTAGAGCGCCACGCCGAGGAAGTCGAGGATGACGACCGTCATCACGGCGCCGGGCGGGCCGGCGGGACGCGCGTGGCGCCCGCGCCCGCCGTCGTCATCATCCTGGTCGCGGTCACGCCGCGCGGGGCCGCGGGCACGCGCCGGGCGGCGCCGCCGACGTCCGCCGCCACGCGAGGGCGCGGCGGACGCCGGGGCGGCCTGGGCCGCAGGCATCGCGGGCGGGCCCGAGGACGCGCCACCACCGATCTCCGGCGCGAACAACTCGGGGCAGTCGTGGCCCTGGACCCACTCCCCGCCTTCCAGCGAGAAGAGCATGTCCGGACGCACGCGGCCGGCGGCAATCCAGGCGCGCAGCTTGCTGCGCGCATAGGGCCCCTGGACGTCCTCGCCCTGGGCAATCCAATATTGCGGATCGTTCATGCATCACCTACCCGAGCGCATCGTACGACGCCGCGCCGTTTCGCGCATCCCCGCGGGCTTGCAGAGGAAGGCACGCTACGATGCGCCCATGCGAGCGAAGCGCGACCTGACCATCACGACCCTGGTGCTCGGCGCCGCCCTGGTGTGGTCGGGCATCGGCCCCAAGGAACGCCACACGTGGTGGCTGGAAGTCGGCCCGGTCATCGTGGCCTTGCCCCTGCTCTGGGCCACGCTGGGTCGCTTTCCGCTGACGCGCCTGCTGTACGCGCTCATCGCCATCCACGGCGTCATCCTCTGCTACGGCGGGCACTACACCTACGCCGAGACGCCGCTCGGGTTCTGGCTGCAGGACATCATGGGCGCGGCACGCAACCACTACGACCGCCTGGGGCACATCGCGCAGGGGTTCGTCCCGGCGATCCTCGTGCGCGAGATCCTGCTACGCACCTCGCCCCTGCAGCGCGGCGGCTGGCTGTTCTTCCTCGTGACCTGCGTCTGCCTCGCGTTCAGCGCGTTCTACGAGCTGCTGGAGTGGTGGACGGCGCTCGTCTCGGCCGAGGCGGCGGAGTCGTTCCTGGGGACCCAGGGCGACCACTGGGACACGCAGTGGGACATGTTCCTCGCCCTGTGCGGCGCCATCGCGTCCCTGCTGCTGCTCGCACGCCTGCACGACAAGCAACTGCAGGCCCTGGAGTCCGGGGCCTAGCAGCCCCGCCTCCACGGGCGGCTAGTCCTCGCGGATGCGATCCACGAGGTTCGTCGTGCTGCGACCGGGGTGGAGATCGGCGAGCACGACCTTGCCGCCACGCCCCTCCACGATGTCACGCCCCTCGACGACCTTGCCTTCGTAGTCCTTGCCCTTCACGAGCACGTCGGGCAGCACCTGCTGCACGAGTGCCGTGGGCGTGTCCTCGTCGAAGACGACGACGTGGTCGACGACGGCCAGTGCCGCGAGCACCTCGATGCGGTCGTCCTCGTTGTTGAGCGGACGCCCCTCGCCCTTGAGGCGCTGCACGCTCGCATCGCTGTTCAGCCCGACGATGAGCACGTCACCGTGGGCCTTGGCCTCGGCGAGGTAGCGCACGTGCCCGGCGTGCAGGATGTCGAAGCAACCGTTCGTGAACACGATGCGGCGGCGCCCCGCACGATGGCGTTCGGCCAGCGCCGCGACCTCGGTGCGCACGACATGCTTGGCGCTCAAGCCCTCGCTGCCGAGTGCGAGCCGCGCGGCGATCTCATCGCAGGTGACCGGCACGACGCCGACGTGCTCGACTTCGAGGCCGGCCGCGACGTTGGCCAAGGACGCCGCCTCGACCGGCGTGGCGCCCGCGGCCAGGGCGATGCCGAGCACGCTGACGACCATGTCGCCGGCCCCCGTCACGTCGTACACCTCGCGCGGCGTCGTCGGCAGGTGCACGCCCTCGCCCCCACGCGGCTTCAGGTACATGCCTTCGCGATCCAGCGTCACCAGGGCGAACGCCAGATCGGCCTGCTCGAGGAGCACCGACGCCGCGGCATCGGCCGAGGCGAGGTCGGTCACGACCACACCCGTGGCGCGCTGCACCTCGGTGCGGTTCGGGGTGATGCAGCTCGCCCCGCGGTAGCGCGTGAAGTCCTCGCCCTTGGGATCGACGATGATGGGCAGGTCACGCTCGCCGGCCACGGCCAGGA
Organism: Planctomycetota bacterium; assembly: GCA_029213105.1. Taxonomy (GTDB): domain Bacteria; phylum Planctomycetota; class PLA2; order PLA2; family JAEUHO01; genus JAHEIK01. Next base: position 2,690 of record JARGNS010000317.1, on the reverse strand, counting down.
CGCAAGCCAGCAGCTCGCCTGCGAGCACGCCCTTGCCGTAGTCGCTGACGATCACGGCGTCGCACGCCTCGATGAGGCCGCGCGCGAGTTCCACGAGTCGCGCGGCGCTCGGCGCCGCGACGGGGCCCAGCGTCTCCTCGTCCACGCGCAGCACCTGCTGATCGGTGGAGTGGCTGCGGGCGAGGTGACGCGTCTTGACGGCGGTGCGACGCGACGGGTCGACCACCGCTTCGAGCGCCACACCGGCGCCTGCGGCCAAGGCGGCGACGCGCGCGGCGCCGTCATCGTCGCCGACCACGCCAAGCAGGGTCGTACGTGCCCCGAGGACGGCGAGCATGTGGGCGACCGAGCCGGCACAGCCGAGGCGTTCTTCCTCCCGCTCGACCCGCAGCACCTGGATCGGCGCCTCCGGGCTGATGCGGTCCACGACGCCCGTGAGGTAGCGGTCGAGGACGATGTCGCCCACGACGAGCACACGCGGTGCATCGAGGGACGCGAGGACGTCGGGCAGCGGGCGGGTCATGCGCGCGCCTCCCCGGCGGCGTGCAGGATGCAGGCGCGCAGCAAGGGCACGACGTACTCGTGCTGCCCGGCGATGTCGTAGCCCCGCGCCGCAGGACGCTCGAGCACGTTCACGCGCGGACGGTAGTGACGCAGCATGTCGAGGTTGCCCGTGGTGATCGCGAGCTTCTCGCCGGCGCGCCCTTCGTTGGCCCAGGCGTTGTGCACCATGGCCACGGCCTTGAGGAACACCTCCGGCAGGATGACCGCGCTGCCGACGTTGACGTAGACGCCGCCGTCGAGGTCCTCGACCAGACCGGCCAGGCGTAGGAAGTCCCGGTGGGTGGCGGTGCCGACGTCCGCGCCCTGGCAGGCGGGATGCATGTGCACGGTGTCGGTGCCGACCGCCACGTGCACCGTGACCGGCAGCCCGGCGCGTGCCGCCTGGCAGAGCACCGAGAGATGCGCGTTCGGGGGATCGCGATCGAGCAGCTCACGCCCGAGCGCGGTCCCGAAGCCGACGTCCTCGGCCACGGCGCGGGCCGAGGCGGCGCCGAAGAGGCGCCCGGTCTCGTCGGCGGTGCCGTACGTGCCCTCGAAGAGCCCGCCGCCCACGTCCTCGGAGGTGCTGCCCTGCAGGGCGACCTCGCTGTCATGGATGGCCGCGGCCCCGTTGAGGACGAAACCGTGGGCGAACCCGCGCTCGGCCAGATCCACGAAGAGCGGCCCGAGGCCGACCTTCACGACGTGCCCCCCCATGCCCCAGAGGGTCTTGGGCGCGCCGGCGATGGCCCCGGCGAGCGCCCGCAGGTTGCGCACGCCCAGGAAGTCCGGCAGGCCGTCGAGGAAGGCCGCCAGGCTGTCGGCCGGCTCCACGGGGGCGGCGAAGCGCCCGGTCTCGACGAGGTGGCCGCGGCCCTCGAGCGGGGCCGGGATGAACCGGGCCGGGTCGAACGGGGGCTGCGGGTCGGGGCTGGGGGCGTCGCTCATGCGCGGCAGATCCTAATGCAGGCCCGTCCGGGGGTGGTTCGCGGGCCAGAGCCGGGCATAGAAGGGCTGCCCCGGCTCGCTGCGGTCCTGGCCCGGCGGACGCGTCTTCCAGCGCCGGTGGACCCAGTTGTACTGCTCCGGAGCCCTACGAATGGCCTTTTCCACCCGTTGGGTGAGGTCCAGGGTCACGGCCCGGATGGCCTCGGCCCGGGGCAGGGCCGGATCCGGGCTCGGCACCTGCTCCAGATGGATGTCGAAGCCCGCCAGGCCGGGCCGGCGCAGGCAGTAGCTGAAGTAGATGGGCACATCCAGGCGCAGGGCCATGGCGGCCGGCGTGGGGAAGGTCGAGGCCGGCAGGCCGAAGAAGGGCACGAAGATGCCGTGGCGCCCGGCGTTCTGGTCGGCGACGAGGGCCACGACGCCCCCCTCCTTGAGGGTCCGCATCACCGCCCGGGTCCCCCCGGACTTGGGGATCACGGCGTGGGCCCCGCCGCGGCGGCGGGTGAGCCAGGCCTCCACGACGGAGCTGTTCTCGAGCTCCCGGGCCACGGACTTGAGCTCCACCCCGCGCCGGCGGGCCCCCTCGGCCGCAATCTCCCAATTGCCCAGATGGGCCGTGATCAGCATCCCACCGCCCTTTTCGCGGTCCCGGAAGGCCGCTTCCAGGTCCCCGTGGTAGCCGAGCCGCGGGCTGGGGCGGTCGCGCGGCCCCAGCAGGCGGTCCATGGCCGCGATCTCCGCGAAGATGCGCACGAGGCCCTGGCAGGAGCGCCGGCCGACGCGAGAACGCTCTTTACGATCCATACCATCGCCAAAGGCGATCCGGAGGTTCGCGTGCACGATCCGCCGCCGGCCGGGGGCCAGGTACCACCAGGTGGCGCCGGCCAGCTCCGCCAGCCAGACCAGCAGCCGCACCGGCAGGACGCCGGTCACCGCCTCCACGGCACGGGCCCCCCAGGGAGCCAGGCGGGAGGAGAAGGAGGAAGAGGAAGCCACGCGCCGATGGTAGGCGCTGGACTACGATTCCCCCCAGGCGCGAGTCCACGCCCCCCGACAAGAAGAGCGACGAGACCCCCGACGCCCCCCCCGGGGAGCTGGGCGACTACAAGCGCCCCACCATGTACTTCGAGAAGGAGCGCTCGGTGGGTGCCGGGGCCGGGGCCTGGATGGGCGTCGGCATCGAATTCGCGCTCTTCGTG
>JARGNS010000316.1 GCA_029213105.1 Planctomycetota bacterium | reverse complement strand
GTGATGTAGTAGAAAACGTCCTGCTGCTCTTCGGTCATCTTCTTCATGCCGTCCTGGATGATCACCGCCAGCTCATAGCCGTAGGTTGGATCAAAGGTGCGGCAGTTCGGGATGGTGCCCGCCAGGATGTGGCTGTGACCGTCTTCGTGTTGCAGGCCTTCGCCGTTCAGCGTGGTCCGCCCGGCAGTACCGCCGATCAGGAAGCCACGGGTACGGCTGTCGCCTGCTGCCCAAGCCAGGTCGCCAATACGCTGGAAGCCGAACATCGAGTAGAAGATGTAGAACGGCAGCATCGGCTGGCCGTGGCTGGCGTACGACGTGCCCGCGGCCGTGAAGCTCGCCATCGAGCCGGCCTCGGTGATGCCCTCCTCGAGGACCTGGCCGTCCTTGCTCTCGCGGTAGTAGAGCAACTGGCTCTTGTCGACGGGTTCGTAGAGCTGACCCTTCGACGCGTAGATACCCACCTGGCGGAAGAGCGGCTCCATGCCGAAGGTGCGAGCCTCGTCCGGGATGATCGGCACGATGCGGTTGCCGATGCCCTTGTCCTTGATGAGCTTCGTCAGCAGGCGTACGAAGGCCATCGTCGTGGAGACGCCGCCGGGGTTCTTCGTGCCGGTGAAGAACTCCTCGTAGAGGGCGGGCACCGGCGGCTCGAACTCGACTTCGAATGTCGGGATGCGCCGCGGGACCGCGCCACCGAGGGCCTTGCGCCGCGAGAGCATGTACTGCACCTCGGGACTGTCCGGACCGGGGTGGTAGTAGGGCGGGTCCTTGAGCTCCTTGTCCTCGATGGGGAGCTCGAGGCGATCGCGGAACTCCTCGAGCTGCGCGGTCGACATCTTCTTGATCTGGTGCGTGACGTTCTTCGACTCGAAGCCATCGCCGAGGGTGTAGCCCTTGATCGTTTGCGCGAGGATCACGGTCGGGCGGCCGTGGTGCTCCACAGCGGCCTTGTAGGCCGTGTAGATCTTCTTCATGTCGTGGCCGCCGCGGCGCATGGCCCAGATCTCGTCATCGCTGAGGTGCGAGACGAGATCCAGCAGCTCCGGGCTCGACCCGAAGAACTGCTGCCGGATGTAGCCGCCGTCCGTCGAGCGGTACTTCTGCAGCTCGCCGTCGACGACTTCGTTCATGCGGCTGCGCAGCAGGGCCTTGTCGTCGCGATCGAGGATCGGGTCCCACTCGCTGCCCCAGAGCACCTTGATGACGTTCCAGCCGGCGCCGCGGAACACGGTCTCGAGCTCCTGGACGATCTTGCCGTTGCCGCGCACCGGCCCGTCGAGCCGCTGCAGGTTGCAGTTCACGACCCAGGTCAGGTTGTCGAGCCCCTCGCGAGACGCGATGGAGAGCGCGCCGAGGGTCTCGGGCTCGTCCGTCTCGCCGTCGCCCACGAACGCCCAGACGCGGGAGTTGTCGTGACCGAGGATGCCGCGTGCCTGCAGGTAGCGGTTGAAGCGCGCCTGGTAGATGGAGTTGATCGGGCCGATGCCCATCGACACCGTCGGGAACTCCCAGAAGTCGGGCATCAGCCGCGGGTGCGGGTAGGAGCTGAGTCCCTCACCACGCCGGGTCTCCTGGCGGAAGCGATCGAGCTGCGCCTCGGTGAGGCGACCTTCTAGGAACGCACGTGCGTAGATGCCGGGCGAGGCGTGACCCTGGAAGTAGATCTGGTCGCCCGAGCGGTTGTCGTCCTTGCCCTGGAAGAAGTGGTTGAAGCCCACGTCCAGCAGCTCGGCGCTCGAGGCGAAGGTGGAGATGTGTCCGCCGAGACCGTCGTTGCGGATGTTGGCGCGCGTGACCATGACCGCCGCGTTCCAGCGGATGATGTCGTTGATGCGCGTTTCCATCGCCTCGTCACCGGGGAACTCGGCCTCGTGACGCTGGGGGATGGTGTTGACGTAGTCGGAACTGAGGAGCTGATCGGGCACGAAGCCGCCGGCGCGAGCCCGCGCCAGCAGGCGCGCCAGGAGGAAGCGCGCGCGGTTCGGACCGCTGAAGTGATGGACGGCTTCGAGCGACTCGATCCATTCGCGGGTTTCTTGCGAATCGATGTCGCTTTGGACACTCGGGAAGACGGACGTCACGGCATCGGACTCCACGGGGCCAGTGGCGGGCGCGCCACTCTATCCCCGTGGGATCAGGGCGTCCCGCCTGCGTCCGAGAGCCTTGTTCGCGGCTCCGTAGGTCCGTGCGTGCCGGCCCCCGTCGCTCGTGCCGTCAGCGCGAGCCGTGGGCGTTGCAGGCCCGGCAGTGGCAGACCTCGACCGGGCGGGGCCCGGGCGCCGTGGCCTGGAGCGCGGTCAGGGCGGCACCCGCCTTGCCGGCTCCCGGCAGGCCGGTCTGCAGCGCCGTGATGTCGGCGCTGGTGAAGGCATAGGTGGCCGACGGGCTGAGGGAGGCCGCCGGGTTCATGATCGAGCCCGGCTCGCTGGGGTCCGTGTGGTCCAGCCCCAGGCTGTGGCCGATCTCGTGGGCGATGACCGCCGCCAGGGAGCGGGCGAGGCCCCGGGCCTGGGTCCGGAGGGTGTTGAAACGGCCTCCCGGGCTCGGCAGCTCGTAGAGCAGGGCTTCGAGGGCGGGGATGTCGGCCGCGCCCACCGGGTTGGCGGGCAGCGCGTTGCTGTAGCTGGAGTTGACGATCGGCACGATCTGGTTCGTGAAGACGCCGAGCTCGAACGAGCCGGACGTGGTGTCGTTCTCGTGCCAGCCGTTGGTGCTCTGGTCGAGGAAGGCCGTGCCGATGACCCCGGTCTGGCTGCCTCGGACGAAGCCCATGACGCTGTAGCGCGTGGGGGAGCCCAGGAGGGAGCTCGCGGGCGCCGCCTTGGTGTACCCGGCCCCCGGTTCGTCGAGGGGGAACGTGATCGCCAGGCCTTGGGCGCCCGCGGTTCCGTCCGCATTGCGCAGGAACATCGGGTTGAGCTGGCGCAGGATCTCGATCCGGACGTACAGGTCGGCGAGCTGGTCGGCCTCGGTCCCGGTGGCGTCCGTGCTGTCGGTGGCCCGGAACCCGGCGGTGGCCAGGGCGTGATGGAAGTCCGTGGCGTAGTCGTGGTCGCCTTCCTTGGGACTGGGGTCCAGGAACCACACATCCGAGGAGCCGAACGCCGCGGTGTGGCCGTCGGCCGGGTTGGGCATGGCGCTGATGACGATCGGGAAGGTCTGGCCGCTGCCCGTGTCGGCGGCGAGCAGGCTGTCGACCGCGCCCGCGCCCGAGAGGGGGCCGGGGGTCCACGAGGCCGTGCCCGCGAGCGGGTTGGCAGCCGTGAAGCTGCCGCCGCTGCCGTTGCTGACCACGCTGTAGGTGACGCTGCCGGCGTTGCCGCTGGCCGCCAGCGTGACGGCGCGGCCGCTCCAGGCGTCGCCCACGGTCAGGCCGCTCGTGATGGTGATGCCGAGGACGTCCACGGCCACCAGGAGGTTGCGCGTGGCCATCGTGACCTCGTCGTCCACGCGGGCGACGAACCCGAAGGAGCCGATCTCGGTCGGCGTGCCCGTGATCATGCCGTTCCCATCGAGCGTGAGGCCGGACGGGAGGCTGCCGCTTGCCACGCTCCAGACCGAGAGGCCCTGGACGTTGGCGGCCTGCAGCTGGGTCGCCGCGTAGGGCGTGTTCTCGCTGCCGGCCGGCAGCGTCTCGGTGGTGATCGTCAGGCCCGTCGGCGTGCTGGGCGGGGCGCCGGCGGCCGGGCCATCCGACCCGCCGCCACCGCCGCACGCGGCGAGCAGCAGCATCAGGGCCGGGAGCAGGGCGTGGATCCCACGCGGGGCAAGACGTCGTCGCATGGCTCGGCTCCTGGCTCTCCACCGGCTCCGGCGGGGTTGCCGGGTGCAGGCTTCATCGACCGTTTGCCGGTTCGAACTGTTGGCTGCGACGCCGAGGCCGCCTCAGATCGCGACGGGGGCTACTCGTCGTCGCAGTGGCCGCAGACGTGCATCCCGCCGGGCGCCATGGCCAGGGCGGCGACGGCGCCACCGGCGACCTTCATGGCGGCGAGGCCCGCGCGGCCCGGGCCCGGGAGGCCAGCGCGCAGGATCTGGAGGTTCTCGGCCGTGAAGTGCGGGTCCATGCCCGGGCCGATGATCGCCGTGCTGTTCATGATCGCCCCGGCCGTGTAGGCGCCGGTGTGGGCCAGGCCCAGGCTGTGGCCGATCTCGTGGGCCGCGATGTAGGCGATGCTCTTGGTGAACGCGCCCAGCTGGTAGCGGATCACGTCGTAGCGACCGCCGGGGTTCGGCAGGCCATGGAGCAGGGCCTTGAGGGCGTCGATGTCCTCGGCGCCGATCGGGTCGTCCTGCAGCGTCGTGCCGTGCAGGCGGAAGACGGTGCCGACCGTCCCGGAGACGAAGTTCACGAACACGCCGAGGTCGCCGTAGGCGCCACCCGGGGCGTTGTGCTCGTGGTTGTGGTTGCCGATCGTGTCGCCGAAGGCCACGCCCATCGCGGCGCGGCCCTGCTGCTCGCAGAGCGCCATGACGCTGTAGCCGTTCGCCCGGCCGGACATGAAGGTGTTGGCCGCCGGCGCGACGAAACCGGCACCCGGGCGCTCGAAGGCGAAGGAGATCGGAAGGCCCGTCGCGCCCATCGTGCCATCGGCGTTGCGGAGGAACATGGGGTTCAACTCGCGCAGGATCTCGACCTGGATCAGCAACTCGGCGAGGCGGTCGGCCTCGCTCTCGCCGACCCCGAAGCCCTGGGGGCCGCGCAGACCGAGGTGGGCGGCGGCCGCGCGCAGATCCGTGGCAAACGGGTGGGCGCCGGTCTTGGCGTTCCAATCGAGGAACCAGACGTCGTGGCCATCGAAGCGGGCCGCGTGGGTCTCGGTCGGGTCGATGACCACGTTGAGGGCCAGTTCCGCCGTCTCCCCCGTCGCCGCGTCGCGC
>JARGNS010000315.1:326-4886 GCA_029213105.1 Planctomycetota bacterium | reverse complement strand
GACGTCGGCCACGTCATTGCCCGAGGTGACGATCGGCAGTTCCGGGTTGCCGTGCTTGTCGACCTGGCCGAGGCCGATGGCCGCGAGCAGTCCGTTGCAGACGCACTTGCGGCCGACCGTGTCCTCGATCGCGCCGCCCTTGCGGACGTAGGCGTCGACGGGCTCGCCTGCGCAGCGCCAGCCCAGGGAGCCGTCGGCCTTGGTGTAGGCGTGGCGCAGCTGACCCACGTCACAGCGGCGCGAGCGCTCGGCATACGTGGTCGCGTCCGAGAGGGTCCCGTCGAGTTGGACGACCTTGAACGGGAACCCCGTGGGCGACGCCAGCGGATCGGTGAACGTCTCGACCTCCCTCCGGGCGCTGCGTGCGAGGACGCGGCGCTTGATGTCGGGGTCCAGGCCGGACTCCTCGCAGTAGGCGAAGGCGGTGCCGAGCTGCACGCCCGCGGCCCCTTGTGCACGGGCGGCGGTGAGTTGCTCGGGTTCGGCCTGGGAACCGGCCAGCCAGAACGGGATGCCGAGCTTGGCGATCGCCTCGAGGTCGGGCACGTCGCGCGCGCCGTACGCCGGCTCCTGCTTGTCGGTCAGCTTGAGGCGCCCCCGCGGCGGCGCGTTGTGACCGCCAGCCGTGGGGCCCTCGATCACGAAGCCGTCGACCGTCCCGTTGGACTTCGTGGCCATCACGCGGGCCATCGTGTTCGACGCGATGATGGCGAAGAAGCGCGGACGCGCGAGCGCCGGCGCGGAGCTGCCGCAGAAGGCGGCCGGATCGAAGCGCGAGAGGTGCTCCTCCTCGGGGCCGGCATCGGCGACCTCGATGCGCAGCTCGACGGGTTCACCCCGCGCGAGGCCGTCCAGGGTGCCGGGGATGTCCTTTGGAATGCCGGCGCCCATGAGCACGACGTCGACGCCGGCCAGCATGGCGCCGAAGAGCGAGGGCAGCGTGGGGAGCTGGATCTTCTGGAGGAAGTTGATGCCCACCGGGTTGGCGTGCCCCTCGCGCGCGAGGAAGACCTCGACGAAGTTGGCCGCAACCACGAGGTCGTCGGACCGCTGGGAGCGGTTGACGGCCGGCATCGGCGAAGGGCGGAAGCCGGCGTCGTCGGCCTTGCCCTCGGGCTGGAACCACGTGGCCAGCACCCGCTCGGCCACGCCGGGGATGGGGAAGTGCGCGAGGGCACGGCGCATGTGGCCGCCGGGATCACCGAGGCCGAGGCGACGGGCCAGCACGAGGTCGAGCCCCGTGCCGGCCACCACGCCGAGTTGTCCGGTCCTGGAGACCGCCTGGGCGAGTCGCCACCCCGAAACAGCGACGCCCATGCCGCCCTGCACGATGCGAGGCAAGGCCTGCCATGAGCGGGGGCTGGTGGCGCCTGTCACGGTAGGGGCCTCCGTCGCTTCGGCCTACGGTTGCTGCGCGTGGCCTTGGGGCACGCCGACATCATCGCAGTCCTCGCGCGGCGCGGGATCCTGCTCGCGCAGCCAGCCGTAGCTGTAGATGCCGGTCGTATGGCCGTCGCTCAGGTCGAACTGCAGCGCGTAGGTGCCCACGCCCTTGGCGCCCGTGACCTTCACGTCGCGCACCATCTGCCACGAGGGCGGTTCCTTCTCGCCCGGGGCATGCCCGCGGCACTCGGCGCACGGGCAGACGTGGCGGAGGTACGCCCCCAGGTAGCGGGAGACGCGGCCATCCCCCCACGTGATCGTGAGGAGGTTCTCCTTCACGTTGAGGGTGATGGCCTGCGGGGCTGCGTTCATGGCGGTTTGCCCGTGCTCCGTTGCTACTCGCCGGTCAGCGAGGGCGTGGCGCCGGCGGCGCCGCGGGCGCTCGACTTGTCGAAGCGGACGTAGTCCCACTCGAACGGGTTGCCGTTGATGCCCTTCTTGGGCGGTGCGATCCACGCCGCGATCTGGCCGTGCCCGAGGCAGGGCTTCATCAGGCCCTTGACGAACGTGAGGTCGTCATCGCTCGGGAGCCACCCGTCGCGCTTGGCCGCCCAGGCCTCGGCGCTGAGGGGCTTGCCCTCGACGTCGTAGTGGGTCCCGGCGTAGATGCCCTGCTCGCGGTTGAAGCGGCGGTGGGGCAGGTACATGCGCTCGGGACGACCGGCCTTCTCGATGGTGCGGTTCCAGCGACCCACGACGAACTCGCAGTCGCTGATGTAGCCGTCGCGCAGGATCTCGTTCATGGCGTTGCGCAGCGGAACCTCTTCGCTCGTCAGACCGATGTCGTCGCGCGTGGGGACGTCCATCTGGTAGATGCCCTCGAGTGCGACGTGGTCCTCGTACTTGTCCTCCTTGTAGCGGCCCTTGAGACCCGAGGCGAAGTACGTGGCCGCGTTGCTGGACTTCTCGCCACCAAAGAGATTGATGGAGGAGCTGTACCAGCGGTTGAGCCAGCGCTGGATGGTGGGGAGGTCGATGGCGCCCTGGGCGCGGATCTTGTCCGGCTCGTCGGTGCTCGATGACGCGCCCGACGCCGGTCTCGCCGACGAACATGTGGTGGGCTTCCTCGGTCAGCATGAAGCGTGTCGTGCGCGAGAGCGCATCGAAGCCCGACTCGGCCAACGAGAGCAGCTGGAACTTGCCGTCACGGTCCGTGAACGTCGTGAACATGAAGAAGCTGAGCCAGTCCTGCACGGGCTCGTTGAAGGTGTCGAGGATGCGCGGGCTGTCCTCGTTGCCCGAGCGCCGACGCAGCAGGTCTTCGGCCTCTTCACGGCCGTCACGGCCGAAGTGCGTGTGCAGGAGGTAGACCATCGCCCAGAGGTGACGACCCTCTTCGACGTTGACCTGGAAGAGGTTGCGGAGGTCGTACTGGCTCGGGGCGGTCGAGCCCAGCAGACGCTGCTGCTCGACGCTGGCCGGCTCCGTATCGGCCTGGGTCACGATGATGCGACGCAAGGCGTTGCGGTACTCGCCGGGGACCTTCTGCCAGGCCGGGTCGCCGAAGTGATCGCCGCACGGCACGACGCGGTCCTTCTCGGCCGGCGAGAGGAAGATCCCCCAGCGGTACTCCGGCATCTTCACGTGCTCGAAGTGGGCCCAGCCGTCGCGGCCGACATCCACGGCCGTGCGCAGGTAGACCTCATCGGCCTGGAAGCCCTCGGGGCCCATCTCCTGCCACCAGTCGATGAAGTGAGGCTGCCAGGCCTCGAGCGCGCGCTGCAAGCGGCGGTCATCATTCAGGCTGATGTTGTTGGGGATCTTGGCGTTGAGGTCGACGTTTCCCATCTAGGTCCTTCTCCAGTCGAAGACGGGGCGCTCGGGACGGCCATAGAGAGTGAGCGCGCCCTGCTCACCCACGGCGTTGGGCCGCTGGAAGATCCAGTTCTGCCAAGCGGTGAGACGGCCGAAGATCTTGGTCTCGACGGTCTCGGGGCCTGCGAAGCGGAGGTTGGCTTCCATGCCCGTCAGTGAATCGGGACTGAGGCTGGCGCGTTCCTCGATGGCGATGCGCACCTCGTCTTCCCAGTCGATGTCGTCGGGGGAGAGCGTGACGATGCCCGCCTCCTCGGCGGCCATGGCGTCCCACGGTCCCTCGTGGGCCAGCGCGGCCGCCAGGGTCTCGGCGTCGCCGAGGAAGCGCGTCTCGAGACGCGTCAGGCCGTTGCCCATCGGATAGGCGCCGCCGTTGAGCGCGCTGAGCTGCACGTGCACCGGCTGGTCCGGGTCGTCCAGCATGTAGCTGCGGTCGCCGGCGACCGTGAGCTCGAAGAGCGTGCCGCCGAAGCAGCTGCCCGGCTCGATCAGCGAGTAGATGCTCTTGGCCATAATGTCGAGACGCTTGAGTACGCGCTTCCAGGCGGACAGCAGCTCGAACACGAACCAGTCGTTCTCGGCGTGCTCGGCGATGAAGGCGTCCCACGCGAGGACATGGCCCAGCGCGCCCTTGGTCTCGAGCAGCAGCGTGCCGACCTCGAGCCGGTTGAAGCGCAGGTCGAGCAGGATGTCGTCGAGTTCGCGGGCGGCGCGCCAGAACCAGAGGTTGTTGGCGTCGGCGCGCGCGCTGGCCACGTCGGCAGGGGGCGGGCCGTCGGGGCCCTGGATGGTGATCGTCGCGATCCGATCCTCCACCGTCATCGCCACGTGGCGATGGGTGATGGCGTTCTCTTCGTAGGTGCCGCCGAGGGGCTCGATGGCGACACCCGCCCCCGTACGGTTCCGGGGGCCCTCGGCCTTGGAGAGCTCCGCGACGTGGTCGTCCACCCAGGCCTTGAAGCGGCTGCTGGGCACGGTCTTGTCGACGAGATTCCACTGCTCGGCGCGCCGGCCCTTGATGCCCTCGGCCACGGTGCAGAAGACGTCCGAGCGGTCCCGCCGGACCATGCGCTTGTCGACCAGGCGGGTGAGCCCTCCCGTGCCCGGCAATACGCCGAGGAGCGGGACCTCCGGGAGGCTGACGGCCGTGTTGCCGTCGTCCTGGAGGATGATCTCGTCGCAGGCCAGCGCGAGCTCGTAGCCGCCGCCCGCGCACGTGCCACTCAAGGTGGCCACGGTGCGGATGCCGCATTCGGCGGCCATGGCCTCGAGGTACAGGCGGGTCTCGTTGGTGAACTTGCA
>JARGNS010000315.1:0-316 GCA_029213105.1 Planctomycetota bacterium | reverse complement strand
GAAGTTCACCTTGAAGTTGTGGGTGGAGCTGCCAAGCATGTTGATGTTGGCGCCGGCGCAGAAGATGCGCGCCACGGCACTCTCCACCACGAGCACGCGCACCTCGGGGTGCTCAAAGCGCAGTCGTTGGATGGAATCCACCAACTCGATGTCCACGCTCAGGTCGTAGCTATTCAGCTTCAGCTGGTAGCCCGGGCGCAGGCCGGCGTCCTCCTGGACGTTCATGGCGAGGCGGGCGATGGGCCCCTCGACAGTGAAATTCCAGTGGCGGTACGCCGTGGGGGAACTCTCGAAACGGACCGGCGCCAGGGCGGGC
>JARGNS010000314.1 GCA_029213105.1 Planctomycetota bacterium | reverse complement strand
GCATGCGCGAGGAGAGCAGGTACGAGACCAGGTTCAGTTGCCGCTCGAGCTTCAGGACCTTGGGATCGCCTGCCTTCCCGTGATCTCCTTGCGGTCCCACGGACCGAAGCGGAACCATACCAGATACGCGATGGCGACTGCGAGGTGCAACGCGACGGCGGCGAGCCAAAGACCGTGTAGTCCCCAGACGTCCGCCCGCGACGCGACCCAGCGCATCAGCGGGTAGCCGATGGCCCCGAAACCGATCAACTCGACCAGCAGCGGGAACTTCGTGGCGCCAGCCCCCGCCAGGGCCTGGGAGATGACCACGGAGACCGCCTGGAAGACGAACCCGGAGGACGCGATGTAGAGGTACGTGCGGCCGATGTCGCGCACCTGGCCCGCGTCCGTGCCGGTCGCCATGTCGAAGCCCATGAGCCCCAGCAGCTGCTCCGCGAAGAGTACGTAGACCGCCGCCAGGATCAGCTGCATGGCCACGTTCAGGCCCAGCGCGATCCAGGACGCCCGGCGCGCCCGATCGGGGCGCCGACGCCCCAGGTTCTGCCCCACCAGGGTCGCGGCGGCCGCCCCCCAGCCGAAGCCGCTGAAGAGGGCCAGCGTATCGAGCCGGAGCCCGATGCCGAAGGCCGCCTGGGCCTCCGTGACGCTGCGGGCGGCGAGCGGCGCCGCCTCGGCCACGAAGTAGAGGATGTAGAGGTAGCTCACCATCCGCACGAGCCACTGGGCACAGGACGGCACGCCGATCTTCAGGACGTTGACCATCATGCCCCAGGCCACGCTCAGCTTGCGCAGCTGGATGCCCAGGAAGCCCCGGTAGAGGATCAAGACGCCCGCGGCCGCAAACACGAAGCGCGCGATGACCGTGGCCCAGGCCGCACCAGCAACCCCCAGCTCGGGGAAGCCCCACTTGCCGAAGATCAGCCCGTAGTCGAGGACCACGTTCAGGATGTTCGCCCCGCCCATCAGGATCATCGGGACGATGCTGTTGCCCACGGCCCGCATCACGCCCGTGATGGTCATGAGCAGGAACATCGTGAACGTGCCGAGGCTCATGATCGCGAGATAGGCCGTCGCGCCGGGGATCACATCCCCCTTCGCACCGAGCATCACACAGATCTCCTCGGCGTAGAACCAAGGCGGCAGCCCGAAGAGCACGCTCAAGATGATCGTCAGCAGGAAGCCCTGGTTCGACGCGAGGTTGGCGCGCCCCAGGTTGCCGAGGCCGTGATACCGCGCGATCAACGCGATGATCGCGTTGACGATCCCGTTGAAGATGATCATCGGGATCGAGTTGACGAGGGACGGGATCGTGACCGCGGCGATGGCGACCTGCGGGTTGTCCATCATCCCGACGATCCACAGATCGGCGAGGTTGAAGAGCGCCCCCATCGCCATGGCGAACACCATGGGCGAGCCGAACAGAACGGTAGCCCTGAACAGGGGCACTTCCGTCAGCGGGGGCGGCTGCCGCTCCGTCACATGGGCCCCTTCGGGGTTGGCGGCTAGCGGGCGGGTGTGTAGCTGAGGTGCTCGAACGCGTCGGCGACGGCCGCGTGCGTGACCTGGCCCTTCCAGACGTTCAGCGCACTCAGGAGCTGATCGTCCTCGGCGACGGCCTTCTCCGCGCCCATGGTGGCGAGCTTGCGCACCCAAGGCGTGGTCGCGTTGGTCAGCGCGAAGGTCGACGTGCGCGGCACGGCCCCCGGCATGTTGGCCACGCCGTAGTGCACGACGCCATCGACGATGTAGGTCGGCTCGGCGTGCGTCGTGGGCTTGATCGTCTCGACGCAGCCACCCTGGTCGACGGCGACGTCGACGATGACCGAGCCCTCATTCATGTCGGCGAGGTACTCGCGGGGCACGAGGGTCGGCGCGCGCGCGCCCTCGAGCAACACGGCACCCACGACGATGTCGGCGAACTTCACCCGGTGGCGAATGCTTGCCGGCGTCGAGTACATGGTCGTGCAGTTCTTCGGCATCACGTCGTCGAGGTAGCGCAGCCGATCGAGGTTGACGTCCATGATCGTGACGTCGGCGCCCATGCCTGCGGCCATCTTGGCCGCGTTGGTGCCGACCACGCCGCCGCCGAGGATCAGCACGCTGGCGGGCGAGACGCCGGGGACACCGCCCATCAGCACGCCACGACCGCCCTGGGCCCTCTCGAGGCAGTGCGCGCCGCACTGGATCGACATGCGACCCGCGACCTCGCTCATGGGCACGAGCAGCGGCAGGGTGCCGTTGATGTCGAGCGTCTCGTACGTGAAGCACGCGGCGCCGGATCCCACCATCGCGTCGGTGAGTTCCTGCGACGCGGCGAAGTGGAAGTACGTGAAGATCGTGAGGCCTTCACGGCACCGGCCGTACTCCTCGGGGAGCGGCTCCTTGACCTTGACGATCATGTCGACCATCGCCCAGAGCTCGTCGACGTCGGCGACGATCGTCGCGCCCGCGTCGATGAACTCCTGGTCCGGGATGCCGCTTCCGAGTCCACCCCCCTGCTGGACGAACACCTCGTGTCCGTCCTGCACGAGGGCGTTGACCCCCGCGGGGACCATGGCAATGCGGTTTTCGTAGGCCTTGACCTCGGTCGGGACGCCGATGCGCATGGGGATCCTCCAGGTTCGGGACGCGCGGCCGGGAGTATAGGACTCCCGGCGGCTTCCCGACACGGAAAGGACGCAGCGCTTCGGCCCGGTCGGGCGGGTTAGCGGTCGGCGTTGCGCTTCTCGCGATTGGCGTTGCGCCCACCGCGGCGCTGATTGCCGAAGAAGCTGCCGTAGCTGCGCGAAATCCGGCTGCTGCTGATCTTCTCGGCCTCGGCCGCCGGCACGAGGGTGCCGAGCGTGGCCGTATACTCGTCGCGCAGCTTGCCGAAGGCCTCCTTGCGCGAGGCACGGCCTGCCTCGTCCCGGGGCCAGCCCTGCTGGAGAAGGGCGCGGGCCTTGCCCTGGTACGCGACCGTGGCTTCGACGACGGCCCCGCGCTGCTCGTCGGTGAGATCGACGCCAAGGCGCGTCAACTCGCCTTCGAGGCGGGTGCGATTGCGGGCCTCGGCCTTGCGGCGGTTGATTTCGTCCAGCATGGTCTCGAGGGAACGCAGGGAGCGCTCGTCGAACTGCGGATTGTCCTCGTCGACCTGATCCAGGTCACTGAGGGCGGGCATGGTGCCCCCGGCAGACGCCAGGGGATCGTCCGAGGCGGTGCCGGCGCTACGGCGCTTGGCGAGGTAGAGGGCCAGTTCGCGCTTCAGATCGGCGATGTTCTCGGCGTTGCGCCGGGAGAGGGCCTGATCGGCACCACTGTCCAGCAGGATCGGCGTGTCGTCGCCCGGCGGGATCTCGCCCAGGTCGTCGGGCTCGAGGTGGCTGTAGTCGCCCCCCGTGGGGGCGGGCGCCGGGGCGCCGACGAGCGTGTGGTAGAGGAAGAGGCCGGCCGCCACGAGGACGACGTTGAGCAGCACGTAGGAGGGCTTCATGGGGGCTCCACCCGGCCGGGCCGGGTCGCGGGCACCGCCGGGGGCGGAGGCCGCCTGCGACGGAGGGGATCGGGGATGGTCCGCGGCCCGGGCGGCCGAGGCGCGGGCAGCGCCGCCGAGTGTACCTGTCGGGCGTGCCCTCGCGCCCTGGTACCCCCCCGAGGCGAGGGGGTTGCGCCTGGGGCCCATCCCGTCCGTCCTTGCCCTGGCCCGGCTTGGGTGTACCGTTCCTGTCCCGCGAGGGCGTTTAGCTCAGTTGGCTAGAGCACCAGATCGACATTCTGGGGGTCACAGGTTCGAGTCCTGTAACGCCCACCATTTCATTCTCGCGGGATGGGATCGAACGATCCACGGCATGGGCACGCTGCCTGCCGTGGACTCGAACCTGTGCCCCCCAAGGGGCCGTATCCAATGGCTCCGACCCTGACGGGTCTCCGCGCCGGTTCGAGCCTGGTACGCCCACCATTTCATTCTCGCGGGATGGGATCGAACGATCCACGGCATGGGCACGCTGCCTGCCGTGGACTCGAACCTGTGCCCCCCAAGGGGCCGTATTGCTGGCTACGGTCCTGGCGGACCTCCGCGGTGGTTCGAGTCCTGTAACGCCCACCACTTGCTCCCCCCACCCAAGGCGAGGGTCGAGCGCGTGGCGGCCCGTAGGGCCGGTCCCGCCGGCGCTGCGACGGCGTGTGTCCGCCCCTACGAACACACCTCCCGCAAGCACGTCCCCCACCGGCGCCCGGCGCACCGCGGGCCCCCGCAATCCCCGCGGACCTGCGCGGGGCGTCCGCCGCGACAACCACCCCGCACGCGCCAGTCCCTCGACCGGATCCGGGGCCCGCCCAGGGGCAAATGAAGAAGAGATTCACTCCGAGGGCCGCCTGCATCGATAGGGACCTCGAGCCGCGCCCGGGAATGCGTGCGCTCGCGAGGCTCCCATGGAGAGAGGCAGGCAGCGAGGCTTCAGCCTCATCGAGCTCATGATCGTGCTCGCCATCGTCGGCGTGCTCGCCGGCATCGCCGTGCCCACGCTGCTCAGCGCCCGCGGCGCCGCAGACGAGACCTCCGCCCTCGCCACCATGCAGCGCATCGTGGCCACCCAGGTGCAGTTCCAGCAATCAGGACGCCTCGACACCGACGACGACGGCACGGGCGAGTACGGCGGCTTCCTGGAACTCTCCGGGCGCCTGCCCGGCCGCCAGGCAAGCGTGCTGAAGCCCGCGCTGCTCACCGGGAGCTTCCGCACGCTGAACGCCGCCGGCGAGGCTTCCCGCGGCGCCTACCTCTTCCGGCTCTACCTGCCGGACTCGAGCGGCACCGGGGTCGGCGAGCCGCAGGCCGGTTTCACCGACGACGGCACGATCGACGCCGACCGGGCGGAGTCCGGCTGGTGCTGCTACGCGTGGCCCGT
>JARGNS010000313.1 GCA_029213105.1 Planctomycetota bacterium | reverse complement strand
CCCCTCCGGCGCCGCGCCCGCCCGCGAGGCCCGGCCCGCCCGAGAGGCAGGGGCCGCCGGCAGCGCGCCCCCCGGGTACGCCATCCGCCCAGTCGGGGAGCAGGTCCACCACCGTCTTCGCCGGCGCCTCGGCGCCGCCGCGCGCGCGCTCGACGGGGCTCCCCGCGACCGCCCACAGGGCGCCCAGGGCCGCCAGGGAGAGGCATGCGAGCAGGAGGATGCGCATGCCCCCAGGAGAGCCGGACGGCATCATCCTGGGATCACTCCCCCTTCACGGGGCCATCACCCAGACGAGGAAACGGCCGCCGGCTACGCCGAGGTGCCCTCGCCGTCCGTCGGGGGGGCTTCCTTGCCTTCGCCGGCCAGCAGCACCTTCTTCTCGGTGCGGCGCAGCATGTCGCGCAGCTTCGCAGCATCTTCGAAGCGCAGTTCCTTGGCTGCGGCGAGCATCTCGCGCTCGAGCCGCGCGCGCATGAGGTGCAGCGGCTCGTCGGTCGTGTCCTCCTGGGCACTCGCGAGTTCCACGTAGTCGCGCTCGGCATACGACTCGGCCACGGTGTCGCGTACGCCACGCTTCGTGGAGGTCGGGGTGATGTCGTGCGCGACGTTGTAGGCGTGCTGCTTCACGCGCCGCCGCTCCATCTCCACGAGGGCGCGGTCCATCGAGTCCGTGCGCTCGTCCGCATAGAAGATCACGCGACCGTCCACGTTGCGGGCCGCGCGCCCGGACACCTGCACGAGCGCCGTCTCCGAACGCAGGAAGCCCTCCTTGTCCGCGTCGAGCACGGCCACGAGGGTCACTTCCGGAAGGTCCAGCCCCTCGCGCAGCAGGTTGATGCCACCGAGCACGTCGAAGACGCCCAGGCGCAGGTCCTTGATGATCTCCATGCGCTCCAGCGTCGAGATGTCGCTGTGCATGTAGCGCGCCTTGACGCCGATCTCGGTCAGATGCTCGGTGAGGTCCTCCGCCATGCGCTTGGTCAGGGTGGTCACGAGGACACGCTCGTCCTTCTCGACCCGCAGGCGGACCTCCCCGAGCAGGTCGTCGACCTGGCCGCGAGCGGGACGGATCTCGACCTCGGGATCCACGAGGCCGGTCGGGCGGATCACCTGCTCGATGATGCGCGCCTGGGCCTTGTCGCGTTCGTACGGTCCCGGCGTCGCGCTGACGTAGATGACGCGGTCCACCTTCGCCTCGAACTCGGCGAAGGTCAGCGGCCGGTTGTCCAGCGCGCACGGCAGGCGGAAGCCGTACTGGACGAGGTTCTCCTTGCGCCGGCGGTCGCCCATGTACATGCCGCCGATCTGCGGCACCGCGACATGCGACTCATCGATCACGAGGAGGAAGTCCTCGGGGAGGTAGTCGATCAGGGTCGAGGGAGACTCCCCCGGCGAGCGCCCGTCAAGATGCCGCGAGTAGTTCTCGATGCCGGGGCAGAACCCGGTGGCGCGCAGCAGCTCGAGGTCGTAGCGGGTGCGGCGGCGCAGGCGGTCGGCCTCGACGATGTGGCCCTCGCCCTCGAGGACCTGCAGACGCCAGCGAAGTTCCTTCTCGATGCCGATGATCGCGCGCTCGAGCGCGTCGTCGCTGTTCATGTAGTGGCTGGACGGGAAGAACGAGGCGTTCTCGCGGGTGCCGAGGATCTCGCCGGTAAGGCTGTCGATCTCCTCGATGCGCTCGATCTCGTCCCCGAAGAACTCGATGCGCACGAGGCGGTCATCGCTGTCGGCAGGCCCGACCTCGACCACGTCGCCGCGCACGCGGAAGGCTCCGCGCCCGGGCTGGATGTCGTTGCGCTGGTAGCGGATGCGCGCAAGACGGCGTAGGAACACGTCGCGGTCGAGTTCCTGGCCGGGCTCGATCCACACGTGGAAGTTGCGGTACTCCTCCGGGGAGCCCAGGCCGTAGATGCAGGAGACGCTCGCGATGATGATGACGTCGCGGCGCATGAGGGCGGACTTCGTCGCGGCGTGGCGCATGCGATCGATGCGCTCGTTGATGCTGGCGTCCTTCTCGATGAACAGGTCGCGCGAGGGCACGTAGGCCTCGGGCTGGTAGTAGTCGTAGAAGGAGACGAAGTACTCGACCGCGTTCTGCGGGAAGAGCTCCCGGAACTCCTCATAGAGCTGGGCCGCGAGGGTCTTGTTGGGCGCGAGAATGAGCGTCGGCCGCTTCACCTGTGCGATCACGTTGGCGATGGTGAACGTCTTGCCGGACCCCGTCACGCCCAGCAGCGCCTGGTGGCGCGTTCCGGCCCGATCGCCCTCGACGAGGGCCTCGATCGCGGCGACCTGATCGCCCGCGGGCTGGAAGCGCGTCGTGAGCCGGAAGTCCGCCGGCGCGTCAGGCGACGGATGCGTCTCGCTCACGATGCCTCCAAGCGATTCACGGTGCCTCCAAGCGACTCACGGCCCCTGGGCCTCTTCCCACGCGTGCCCTGGGCGTGTCCGCGGGGGACGCGGAGGGTCGCTGACGCGCGCGTGGCGCGGGCTGCCACGCAAGCGGGAGGACGCGATGTACTCACCGCCCGCCGATGCGCCGACTAGCCGCCGGCGCGCTTGCGGAACCCAGAGCCCTTCTTCTTGGCGCCCTTCTTGGCGGGCTGCTCGTCGAAGCTGTCCTCGTGGGGATCCCACGGCTTGCGCGGGTTGTTCTTCCACTCTTCGGTGACCCACCACGCCGTCCAGCGCTGCGCCACACGCAAGGTGAACGAGGGCTGGGACGTGGCACGGATCTGGTTCTGCTCACGGAAGCGGCGCTCCTGCCAGCCGTCGATCGTACGCAAGACGGAGTCGAAGATGCCCGCGAGGGAGGCCCCTTCGCGGCCCTCGAAGCCGGGACTCTCCTGGATGACCTTGAACTCGCTGATCAGGCGACCGGCGATCGGACGTCCCTTGGCCTCCAGGAACTCGCGCGCGTCGAGGCTGTCACGGCCCCCGCGGTAGAGCGCGGCCACGGCCTCGTCGACCTGCGTGCGGGTCTCGGTGTCCACCTCGTCGGGCCAGGCGTGCTTCTGGAGCTTCATACCGCGGATCGAGCGGTTGCGCAGGCGACTCGACTCGACCGGCGCCTCGCCCTTGGGCGCCGCGCCCTTCGGCGCCTCGCCGGCCGGTGCCGTGCTCTTGGGGGCCTCGGCCTTCGGCGCCTCGCCCTTGGGGGCCTCGGCCTTCGGGGCCTCCGCCGTGGGCGCCTCCGCAGCCGGGTCCGACGAGAGGCCGGTGAGGGCCTTGGTGGCCTCCTTCTTCGCGGTCTTCGTGCCCTCGGTGGGCTGGACCGGCGCGTCGTCCTTCGACATCATGATCGCGACGACGAGGCCGACCACCACCAGCAGCCCCACGAGGGAGCCGATGATCACGGCGTTGTTGTTGTCCTTGCCGCCGCGACCGCCGCCACGGCGCCCCCCACGACCGTCATCCCCGTCGTCCTGCGCCGCACCACGGCGTCCACCGCGGCCACGGCTCGCTGCGGGCGCACCGCCACCACGGCCGCCGCGGCTGCCACGCGACGCGCGGCCTCCGCCTCCACGCGAGGGAGGCGGGGGCGCCCCGCCGCCGCCCCGGGCGCGCTGCTTGCGGGAGCGCGGGGGCCCCCCGCCCTGCTTGCGCGCGGGCTCGGCGGGCGCGTCCTGGCCACCGAAGTCGCTCAGGTCCATCAGCGTGTTGCACTGCCGGCAGGTGAACGTCGCGGGCGGGTTCGCCGGGAGGCTGTACTTCTTGTTGCACTCCGGGCAGTGGATGGCTTCGGACATGGATCGTTCCTCGGACAGCGGGTCGGAATCCCCGGACGGGGGCGGGCAATCATAGCGGCGCGACGCGCCCGAGGGGGCAAACGGAGCCCGGGCCCGGCAGGTTCGCCCCCTGCCTGGCGTCCGAGGGGGTACGCTGACCCCATGTTCGCCGACCCGACCTTCTACCGAAGCCTCGCCTCGCTGCACCGCGCGGGCATTCCGTGGCCCCAGGCCGTCGCCACGGCCGCCGGCACGGATGGCCGTGCCAGCGGCCCGCTCCAATCCCTCGCCCAGGGGCAGAGCCTCGCGGAGTCCCTCGGACCGGTCGTCGACCCCCTCGACCGGGCCATGCTGCAGGCGGGCGAGTCCTCCGGCCGCCTCGAAGCCACGCTGGAGCGCATCGCCGCGCGTCACGAGCAGGAGGCGCGCCTGCGCGGCGAGCGCAAGGCGGCCCTGGCCTACCCCGTCCTGAGGGGCCACGTCGCCGCCCTGCTGGCGGCCGTCCCCGACCTGATCCAGGGCCACGTCGGCCAGGGACTGCTGTGGTCCCTCGGCGTCCTCGTGCCGCTCTGGACCGCGCTCTGGCTCACCCGACCGCGCCGCCTCGCCGCCAACCCGGAACACCCCGGGCCGAAGGCGCCGACCGCGACGGGGCTGACCCGCAACGCCGTCGAGGAAGCCGACGCGCGGGCCCTGCTCGCCCTCGCCGACGGCTACGAGTCCGGCGTGCGCCTGGACGAGGTCCTCACCCTCGCCCACCGTGCGGGCGCCGGCGGCCGGGTCGCCTTCGATCTCTACCGCGCGCGCCCGCGCGTGGCCGAGGGCAAGCCGCTGGCCAGCGTGTGGTCGGCGATCCCCGAGACGATGGCGCGCGCCCTGACGGTGGGCGAAGACACGGGCGAGCTCGGCGCCACCGCGCGGCAGCAGGCGACGGAGCTCGCCTTCGCCGTCGAGATGCGACGCAAGAAGATCGCCTCGCTGCTGCCGCTGGGCATCATGATCCTCGTCGGCGGGCTCGTGGCCTGGCGCGTGATCGGCTTCTACGTGGGCTACTTCCAGAAGGCCACGCAGTACTAGCTCGCGCCTACGCCGGCGTGCCCGTCGCCCCGATGTGCAGCGTCCCGGCGGGCGCTTCCGCGAGCACGAGGACGCGCTGGACG
>JARGNS010000312.1 GCA_029213105.1 Planctomycetota bacterium | reverse complement strand
TACGAGCAGGATCCACGTCGAGACGACCTCTCAGGGAAGGTATGACCCCAAGCCCCCCCATGGGAGCCCAGGCGCCTCCCTTATCGGCGCTCGTCCCCGCCCGCCTGAACGCTCGCCCGGGACCTAACGCCGGCTGAACAGCATGAACGTGTTGTTCGAGCGGCACTCCGAGGTCTCGGTCCCGACGTCCACGGGCATGAACTCGAGGTCGTCGTCGTGGTAGTAGCGCACTTCGAGGTCCAGCAGGCGCCCCAGTGCGGTGAGTGTCGGTGCCTGCCAGCCCACCCAATCGCAGTAGGAGAACAGGTTCCTGCGGTCCTGCTTGTCCCAGGCCACGAGGTAGAAATCGAGTCGGTTGGTCAGCGGGTTGGGCGAGATGTCGTCCACATCCTCAAGCGCGACCTTGAAGCCGGCCGCCTTGTGCTCGGCGCGCGAGAGCTCGTCGATCGACGGCTCGTCATCGAGCAGGTAGGGCTCGGACACCTCGAGCATGAGGTGGTCGACGTGCTTCGTCCCCCACTCCAGGATCTGGAGCAGGTCCTTCACCTTGAAGAAGTTCTGGCTCTGCTTGCCGATGTACGCGAGGGAGGTGCCCTTGGAGGCCGCACGCACGGCCTCCCAGGTGCTCTCTTCGAGTGCGTCCCCGATGATGAACTCGCGCTGGGTCTGCTCGAGCCACGGCTTCGCCTCGACGTGCTTCTTGGCGTCCTCATCCACGTCGAACATCACGTAGTTGAAGTCCGGGTGCCGGAAGTGACCGGCGTAGCAGAACTCCGCGGTGCCCGCGAGGGGCTCCACGATGGTCTGCACGCTGCTGCCGAGCTCGGTCTGGACGAAGTCCTCGACGGAGTACTCCCACGTGCCGAGCACCGAGGAGTAGACCATGTACGGATCCAGGGCGTCGAGGCCCCCGTCCAGGTACGGCGTGATGTAGTCGTAGTTCTCGACGAACGGCGAGTCGTAGCACTTCATCCACTGGTCTTCCGCGAAGTCGTGGAAGCCATGCT
Source organism: Planctomycetota bacterium (assembly GCA_029213105.1). Classification (GTDB taxonomy): domain Bacteria; phylum Planctomycetota; class PLA2; order PLA2; family JAEUHO01; genus JAHEIK01. The sequence goes on along the minus strand of JARGNS010000312.1, from coordinate 3,906 downwards.
GGGCGATCGTCGTCCAGTACTCGAGCAGGTGGCGCTTGCCCTTGGTGCGGACGTCATTCGCCCGGAAGCCGCGCAGCACGGCGCCGTGCATGCGCTTCATGAGCGCTGCAAGGTCCTCCGTGGAGAGCTTGGAAGGGTCGAGCTTGCCGCCCAGCTCGATCCAGTCCGGCTTCGGATCCGTGCCCGCCTCCACCCCAGCGAGGATGGTCTCCAGCTTCTTCATCGAGCTGGCTCGACGCGTGACCTGCTGCACTTCCATGTGCGTCTCTCTCCAAGGGATGCGCCCGGATGGTACGGAACGGTGGGACGGCGAGCCTCCATATTCTCCCCGCTCGCTATGCTGCCGCCATGGCGAACCTCGAAGGCAAGATCGCGTGGGTCACTGGTAGCTCGCGCGGGATCGGACGCGCAATCGCTCTGCGCCTGGCGCGGGATGGTGCGGACATCGCCATCCACGGACGCTCCGAAGGCGGGGCCTCGCGCGCCCACGCGGAGGAAGCGGCGGAGGCGGTGCGTGCCCTGGGCCGACGTGCGATCTGCGTCTCAGGCGACATCGCCCGCAAGGACGAGGTCGGAGCCGCCGTCGCGGCCATCGAGGAAGGGCTTGGCGGGCTCGATCTCGTCGTCCTCAACGCGGCCCGTGCCCCCTTCAAGGAAACACCGCGCCTGCTCGAACGCGACCTGCGGATGCTCGTCGACACGAACCTGCTTGGCCACGTCTTCTGCGTGCAGAAGGCCCTGCCCCTCATGGAGCAGCGCGGGGGCGGGAGCATCGTCTTCATCTCGAGCCTGGGCTCGCGCTACATGAACCCCCAGTATCCCCTGGGTCCCATGAAGGCGGCCATGGAGGCCATGGTGCGGCAGTGGGCCGAGGAGTTGCGCGAGAAGGGTGTGGGCGCCAACGCCATCTGCGCCGGCCTCGTAAAGACCGACAGCTACAAGACGTTGCGCCGGATCTGGCCCGAACTGAGCGGGCTCCCGGACGAGGCCTTCGTGACCCCCGAGGAGGTCGCCGATGTGACGGCGTTCCTGTGCGGGGCCGACGCCGCAGCCATCTCGGGCCAGACCCTGATCGTGGATCGCGGCCTGTCCAACCGGATCCTGCGCGCGCCCACGACCGAGTAGCCGGCTGGCGGCTCGGATCGACCCCTGCGGCCCAGAAAACAGGGTCTCGCAGGGGGCCGATTTTGCGTCGCGGCCGCGGGGGCGGTACACCCGTCCCTTGGCCCACCTACGGAGGCAAGAACCCGATGGCGAACCCCCATGTGACGCGCGAGCGGATCGATCAGGAAGTGCGCGCTGCCCTGGCCACGACCCTGCGGATCGAGGCCGACACGATCGAGATGGAGCAGTCCATCATCAACGATCTCGGCGCGACCTCGATCGACTTCCTCGACATCAACTTCCGCCTCGAGCAGGTCTTCGGCATCCAGCTGGCCAGCCAGCTGCTGCTCGACCACGTCGAGGAAGAACTCGGCGAAGGCACGGCGATCGACCGCGACAACAAGATCACGGCCGGCGCGGCCGCCCTGCTCAAGGAGCAGTTCGGTCCCGACGCTCCGATTGACGCCGGCATGTACGCCGACGAGATCCCGGCATTCGTGACGGCGGGCTCCATCGCCACGGCCGTCGAGAAGATCCTCGACCACCTGGCGGACGCCTGCACCTGCGGCGCGTCGGAGTGGAAGAGCGAAGACGGCGCGAAGGTGGTCTGCGGCGCATGCGGCGCCGAGGCTGTCTACCCCGACGGCGATGAGTTGACGAAGGGGTGGATCCATGACGTCCAGCGAGAGAAGCAGCTCTTCGCAGTCTCCTGATCGCCGGATCGTCGTCACCGGCTGGGGGATGATCACGTCCCTCGGCGCAAGCGTCGACGAGACCTTCGAGGCCATGCGCGCCGGACGCTCCGGCGTCGGGCGCCTGACGCGCTTCGACCCGACCGGACTGCACTGCGAGATCGGCGCCGAGATCGACGTCGACGCGCTCACGCCGGAGCATCCCCTCGATGCTCGCGGCGGCACCGAGCTGCGCCTCCTGCGTCACGCGGCCCAGGAAGCCCTCTCGACGGCGGCCCTCGACGAGCTCGAGGACCGCACGCGCATTGCGGTCGCCATCGGCGGCCACGGCCGCGTGCCCGATCGCGATGTCATCCAGGTCATGACGCGCCACGCGCGTGAGGACGGACAGGTCGACGTGGACGCCCTGCGCGCCGACCCGGCGTTCGACCCGCAGGAGTTCACGACGCGTTCGCCCGAGACGGCCCCCACGCTGCTCGCGCACCTGCTCGACGCGCGCGGACCGGTCCTGCCGATCGTCTCGGCCTGTGCGGCGGGCTCCCAGGCCATCGGCGAGGGCGCGCGCATGCTCCGTGAGGGGCGCGCCGATGTCGTCGTCGCAGGCGGTGGCGAGCCGGTACTGAGCTTCTCGTACTACCTCGGCTTCGCACTGCTCGGCGCGCTCACGCGGCGCTACCCCTCCCCCGAGGGTGCCTCGCGCCCGTTCGACCGCAAGCGCAACGGCTTCGTCATCGGCGAGGGCGCCGGCGTCATGGTCCTCGAGACCCTGGCCCATGCCCGCGCACGCGGCCGTCCGATCCTCGGCGAGATCCTCGGCTACGGGGACTCCGCCGACGGCTACCGCATCACGGACATGCACCCCAAGGCCCTCGGCGCGGTCCAGGCCATGCGCGCCGCCATTGCCGATGCGGGCCTCAGCCCCGACGACGTCGACTACGTGAATGCCCACGGCACCTCCACCCCGATCAACGACCCCACCGAGACCCTTGCGTGCAAGACGGTCTTCGGAGAGCGGGCCGCCGAGGTGCCGATCTCCTCGAACAAGTCGATGATCGGCCACACCATCGGGGCCGCTGGCGCCATCGAGGCGATCCTGACCATGAAGGGCATGAACGAGGGCGTCCTGCTGCCGACGATCAACCAGGAGGCCCCCGACCGTCGCTGCGACCTCGACTACGTGCCCAACGAGCCACGTCTGGCCGAGCATCATGTCGCGCTGTCCAACTCGTTCGGCTTCGGTGGCCAGAACGCCTGCGTCTGCCTCGGCTCGGCCGCGGGAGCGCTCGGCGGGGTCGAATAGCCATGGGGCTCCGGGTCGCCGTCACGGCCGCGGCCCTGCGCTCCGCGCTTGCCGACGAGCCCCGCGAGGCGTGGCAGCGCCTGATCGCAGGCGAGAGTGCGCTCGCCCCGATCGAGGGCTTCGACGCGTCGGGTTTCGGTGCACCCCAGGCCGCCCAGATCTGGAAGGAGCCCGACGGCCCCGAGGACGATCCGGCCCTGCGCATCCTCGGGCCCCACGGCCGCATCCTCGATGCGGTCGCACGCGCCGCGCACGCGGCGGGTGGTCTCGACGCCCTCCCCCGCGAGCGCGTCGGTCTCTTCGCCGGCATGGGCATGGTCGACGCGCCCGTGCATGACCTGGCCGCCGCCGCCCTCGCAGCCCGCCAGCCCGGCGCGGGGCTCACCCTCGACGCGGTCTTCGACGGGGGCTACCGCGCCATCCACCCGCTCTGGCCGCTGTCCATGCTGGGCAACGTGGCCGTGGGCCAGGTATCGATCGACCTGGACGTGCGAGGCGACAACCTCGTGCTCGCCTCCGACGCCGACGCGGGCTTGCGTGCCCTGCTCGAAGGCGCGCGCAGCGTGGCGCGCGGCGACTGCGGCGCTGCCCTGGCCGCGGGGGTCAGCGGCCGCGTCACGCCCCAGGCCCTGGCACGGCTCGCCCTGCAGGAACGCCTCGGGCCCGTGGAGTTGGGCGAGGGCGGTGCCGCGTTGACGTTCGAACGGCCCACGCCGGAGCGCGACGTCCGCGCACGCGCGTGGCTGACTGGGGGCGGCACGGCCTACGGCCGCTCCCTCGAAGGCGGCCCGGACTTCGACGCATGGCGCC
>JARGNS010000311.1:4256-4925 GCA_029213105.1 Planctomycetota bacterium | reverse complement strand
AGGGACACGGAGATCGGGCGCCTCCTCGCCTCGCTCCCTCCGGCGCAGCGTGCCGACACCGTGGTGTTCTTCGTGGGCGACAACGGAACCCCGCGCGGCGCCACGGACGTAGCCGTGTTCCCGCGAGACCACACCAAGTCGACCTTCTACGAGGGCGGCTTGCGCGTTCCTCTCATCGTGGCCGGAGCCGGGATCAGCCGGCAGGGGCACCGCGAGAGCGCGCTGATCACGGCGACGGACTTCTTCGCGACCCTTGCCGACGTCACCGGCGCGAGCGCGCCGGTCCCCACGAGCAGCTCGAGCTTCCGCGCGACCTTCACGACGTCCGGGAGCGGGGTTCGCACCCACGCGTACGCGGAGGAGTTGAATGACGGCGTCTTCCACTGGGCCATCCGTGATGCGCGCTACAAGCTCCTGCAGGGCGCCAACGGTGTGCAGGAACTCTACGACCTCCGCGTCGATCTACGCGAGGAGAACAACCTCTTGCCAGGCGATGCGGCCATGCAGGCCATCGCGGCCGGGTTGAGTCAGGCCACGCAGACGATCCGGTAGTCTGCCCGTCGGGAACCCGGGGATCGCGGTCAGGGGGCGGTGCGGCGTTCGGCCCACGCGCTCCTGCCCGGGAGCGCTTGGGTGGCGTCCACTTCCTGGGGAGCGTGTCCCTGGGGG
>JARGNS010000311.1:192-4246 GCA_029213105.1 Planctomycetota bacterium | reverse complement strand
GCATCGCGGAGCCAGGTCGTGACGCGTCCGCTCCCTTGCGTCGCCGTGGCCGCCGGTCCTAGGATGCCTCGACAACGCTGGAGACCCTGTCGTGCGCACTTCACTTCCCGTCGTCGTACTGGCTCTCTTCGTGACCGTGCTGCTTGGGGGGTGCTCGACCATGCGCTCCATCGATCGGGCGTCGGCCGACTTCTCCAAGCTCGCGGAGAGCGCGACGAAGCTCGCAGACGCCAGCGCGGAGACCATCGATCGCGCGAAGGAGACGATGGCGGTGATGGACGAGCACATGGGAGCCGTGGGCAAGGACCTCTCCACCATGGTCCCGAAGCTTGCGGAGGACTCACGCCTGCTCGTCCAGACGTTCGAGAAGACCACCCGTGACATGGGCGCTGCCACGACGGCCACCCTCGAGCAGACGACGGCCACGATGAAGCAACTGACCCCCAGCATCGAAAAGACGCTCGATTCCGTGTCTGGCATGACGGTGAAGTACGGCACGGCGATCGAGAAGATCGGGTAGGAACTTGCCCAGACGGGGGACACGTTGGATGCCCTGGCGAAGAACCTCGACGAGAACGCGACGCTCGGAGGCGAGTGGATCATCGAGACGCGCAATCAGCTGGCGGCCTCCATGAAGGCCGCGGAGCGGACACTCGATCAGACGGCGGGCACGCTGGCCAATCTGGAGAAGGGGCTGCTCGAGACCTTGAACGGCACGACCAAGACCCTGCATGGCATCAACAAGGTGCTGCACCTCGAGGCGGAGGACGACGCGGACGACGACGAGCTGCGAGGCTTCGGCCACCGACTCGACACGCTGGTCACCACGTTCCTGTGGGTCTTCCTGGCCGGAGGGGTGCTGCTCGTCGTCCTCACGACCTTGGTGGTCTACGAGCGTCTCACGGCGCGCCGGCGGTTGCGCCTGCAACTCGCCGCGCTCGGCGTCGATGTGAGTGCGCTGGAGTAGGCGGGGCTGGCGCGAGGGCTGCTCACCCGATGCGTGTGGCCCACCACGAGGGAGCCCGGCTTTCGGGTCGGCAACCGGCGTCCGTGGCGTTGATCGGAAAATGGCCCGCAGCGCGCCATGCGATGCGGGCCATTCGGCTGGTGGGCTTGTCGGGCCGGTGTTACTTCTTCGACTTGCCCTTGCGCTTCACCGTGGTCGGGGCGGGCTGCTCGACGAGCGTCGGGGCCGGGCCGATGACGCCGCAGGACCCCACCTCGAGGGACCAGCCCCAGCCCGTGCGGAACGGGTTGTCCCCGAAGCCCCAAGCCGTCTCGCCTCGGTAGATCGGCATGCACTCGACCTCGAGCTGCACGAAGGTGACCTGGGCGATGGTGATCTGGCCCGTGGTCTCTCCGGTCACGCCCACCGGGCGGAGAACGATGGCAATCTGCTGGTCGCAGCCGGGAACGAAACCCACACCCGCGATGAGCGCCATCGCGACGATCTCGTCGACCCGGGCCTGGCTGTAGCTGCCGAGGCCGCCCCCGGTGTGCTTGTCGTCGATCAGCGTCCAGATGGCCTTCTGGATGTCGCCGTAGGTGTATCCGAGGGCCGTGAAGTCCTGATTGATCACCCAGTTCACGAGATCCATGTTCTCGGGACGGTCGACGAGGTCGAGTGTGGCAAAACTCGGGTCGTAGCTGGAGTAGACCTCGACGGTGTAGTCGCGGCCGGGACGAATCGAGCGTCCGGCGTCCACGCAGAAGCCGTCGTAGAGCCCGTCGAGGAGTTCGCCGTCGGTGATCGTGGTGTCGAAGTAGCTGTCACCGCCGTGGTGCTTGAGTCGCATGGTCGCGGTCGCCGGCAGGGCGGCGATCACCTCGTCCAGATTGGGATCGGTGTAGCCTTCCAGGAACTTGGCATCCGCGTGCGCGGCGACATGGAAGCAGCCGGCGGGGGCCGGAACGCGGTAGATGTCCTGGGTGGTGTGATCCAGCGAGCGCTGGTAGGGGAAGCGGCCAGGGGCCGCCTTCGTAGGCGCATCGGCTCCGACGTACAGGTGCGTCTTCGTCAGGGACCAGCCGTCGGCGGTGACATCGAATGTCACGACGACGTCCGGGCCGTCGCGCTCGACGGTGACGGTGCCGATCACGGTGTGCTGTCCAGCGCTCCGGTCGCGGACCGAGAGGGTCTCGGCGTCTGCGGAGCTCGGTGCCCAGGCGAGGGCGTACGCGTGGCCGTGCAACCCGGAAGGAAGTGTGAGCCCTTTCGGGCGACTCACGTTGGCATTCGTCCGTACCGGCCAAGGCGCCCCACGGACCTGCGTCCTCCCACGCAGGCGGCGCTCTAGGTGAGGATGGCAACGCAGGCTCGGGACGCCTTGGGCACAGGGGGATCGTGAGGTGCGTGGCTACGCCGTCCGGCATGTTCGCAGCGCATGGGCGCGATCGTGCCCGCGGCGCTAGGGTGCTCATGTGGCTGCGGGCGGGGCGCCCTTGGACTCGGCCCGGGCAGACCGCAACGCGAGGGAGGATGAGCATGGCGTGTGCAGGCGTTGGGCGGGGACAGACGGGCGGCCTGGCCTGCGTAGTCGGGCTACTCCTCGTCGGGGTGCTTGCAGGCTGCGGTGAACTTGGCGGCCAGGCTGGCGGCCAGCCCTCCGTGGCGGAGTTCCGCTCGCGCTGGCAGCAGCTGCGTGACGATGCGGATGATCTCGTGGGTCCCCCGATCGGCGCGGTGCTCGCGGAGTTCGGTACGCCGGATGACAAGATGCGTGTCGAGGGACGCTGGGTCTGGGCCAGCTGGAAGCTGACCGATGGTGAGGCTCGCGTTGTCTTTGGTGGCACCTTCGGGACCCGTGCGGTGGGAGCCACGGCGCAAACCCATGCGGAGGCAGCCGCCAAGGAGGCCGAGCGCGCCAAGCGCCTCGAGGCCCAGGCCGCGGCCCAGGTCGAGTGGCGAGCGCAGAAGGAACGGGACCGCCTCGAGAGAGAGCAGCAGGCCAAGGAGGAGGCCGAAGCCAAGCGCGTGCGGGCCGCCGCACGCAAGGCGGAACGCGAGGCCGATCGAGCGGCGGACCGCAAGCGGGCGGAGGCGCTCGAGACCCGACGGCGCGAGGCCGAGGCGGCGCGCAGGGCCGCCGAGATCGAGCGCCAGCGGAAGCGCGAGGAAGCCGAGCAGGCGGCCAAGCGGGGCATCCTGGGGAGCTGGCGGGCGTCCTCCCAATCCGTCGACTGGTTGACCTACCGGCTCAAGAACGCTTCGACGCGCGTACGTCACGACGCGCTCCACTACGTCCTCACCTTTGCCGAGGACGGCACCATGCAAGCCACGCTGGTGGCCGCGGGCAAGGTCGTCGGTGCGGGCCGTGGAACCTGGACATGCACGGGAGCCGTAAGCCCCCCGTCGGCGGACTTCGAGGTCAAGATCGCCCAGGCGTCGTCGTCCGTGGGCGTCCCGCCTCGTGGCACCTTCCGCATGCGGACGGGGTCTGCGACCGAGTTGAGCGGACCGCTCTTCGGGCATGGCAAGTCGACGGCCTACTTCAAGCGCATCGATCGTGCTCGAGCGGACTCGATCCTTGCCGCGGCTCACCGGCCGGCATCGACGCCGGCCCCGTCGCCCGGCGCCCAGGTCGGGACCAAGCCGGACTCGGCCCCGGCGGACGAGGCGGCGTCGATCCCCGTGGAAGGCATCTACGTGCTGAGCGAGGCGGGGGCAGCCGTCATGAAGGGCAAGATTGGAAGGTCCGTCACCTACAAGCTGACGCTGAAACGCGGCGGCGCGTTCGAGACCTACTACAAGGCAAGCGGGAAGAAGCCCGTGCGCACCAAGGGAACATGGGCGCGCAGCGGGAGGACGATCACGCTCTCGGCGACGCACAGCAACGGCCGGCGCATGCGCAACCCGAAGAGCCGCCGCGTTGCGTGGACACCTGGGCGGATCGACATGGACGGCATCGAGCTCACGCGCAAGTAGCGCGCGCCACGGAGCCCTCGCGCGCCTTGCGCGCGGCCGGGCGAGCAGGACTAGGCGTCGGCTTCGTCGCCCTTGCCCTTGCCCTTGCCCTTGCCCTTGCCCTTGCCCTTGCCCTTGCCCTTGCCCTTG
>JARGNS010000311.1:0-92 GCA_029213105.1 Planctomycetota bacterium | reverse complement strand
CGCCTGCGCTTGCCCTTGCCTTCGGCGTCGTCTTCGTCTTCGTCGCCCTTGCCCTTGCCCTTGCCCTTGCCCTTGCCCTTGCCCTTGCCCTT
>JARGNS010000310.1 GCA_029213105.1 Planctomycetota bacterium | reverse complement strand
AAGGAGCGCAAGAAGCCCGGTCAGCGCGGCGCGCGCGCCCGCTTCCAGTTCTCGAAGCGCTAACCCGCCTCACCCGCCTCCGAGGTGGCCGCTACGGCGGTTCGCCTCGGAACACGACACGCGACGCCCTCCGGCCGCACCCTTCGGGGCGCAAGGTCGGGGGGCGTTTCCCATGTACGCTGATCCGACCGGTTGCTCCTGGAGGACGATCCCGTGGCAGGCCACAGTCATTTCGCCAACATCATGCACAAGAAGGGGCGCAACGACGCCCAGCGTGGCAAGGCGTTCTCCAAGATCTCACGCCTGATCATGGCCGCGGTGCGCCTGGGGGGACCCAAGCCCGAGGACAACCCCCGACTCGCGCTTGCCATCGACAAGGCGCGTGCGGCCAACATGCCGAAGGACACCATCAAGCGCGCGATCGATCGTGCGAGTGGTGCGGCGGGCGGCGGTGACTACATCGAGCTGACGTACGAGGGCTACGGCCCGAACGGCGTCGCGATGCTCGTCGAGACCCTGACGGACAACCGCAACCGCACGAATACCGACGTCAACACGATCCTCAACAAGAACGGTGGATCGATGGGGGCCACGGGCTCCGTGGCGTGGATGTTCGAGCGCAAGGGCGAGATCGAGATCTCGGCCGAGCAGACCAACGAGGAGCAGCTCTTCGAGGTCGCCGTCGAGGCCGGGGCGGATGACGTCACGCTGCTCGACGAGGGCGGCGACGAGGCGCGCTTCCTCGTGACGTGCGATGTGGCGTCGTTCCAGGCGGTGAAGAAGGCCCTGGAAGACGCGGGCCTCACCCTGGGGCGCGCGGAGTTCGCCATGATCCCGGGCAACACGGTCCAGGCCGACGAGAAGACCGCGCGGCAGATCATGCGCCTGCAAGGCCTCCTCGAGGACAACGACGACGTCCAGACGGTCACGACGAATCTCGACGTGAGCCCCGAGATCGCCGCCAAGCTCGCCTCGTCGTAGATCCCCGGGCGCCGGGCCCCGCGTCGGGTGCGCGGCTGGGATCCGACGTCGGCTGGGCGTGAACCTGCCCCCGCGGCTATCGTTGGAGGTTGCATGAGCGACTCCCGCCCCGACACCGCGTCCGACTCCACGAAGCAGCATGCCCTCATCCAGGCCCTGCAGAAGAACGTGGGCAGCGTCTTCCTGGGCCGCCCGGAGGTCGTGCGGCACGTCCTGACCGGCCTGCTCGCCGGTGGCCACGTGCTCCTCGAGGACGTTCCGGGGGTCGGCAAGACGGTCCTGGCGAAGAGCCTGGCGCGCTCCATGCACGCGGACTTCCGGCGCGTGCAGTTCACGCCCGACCTGCTGCCGAGTGACATCCTCGGCGTGGCGATCTACGACCAGGCCTCGGGTGCCTTCGAGTTCAAGCCGGGGCCGATCTTCACCCAGGTGCTGCTGGCCGATGAGATCAACCGCGCCACGCCGCGCACGCAATCGGCCCTCCTCGAGGCCATGAACGATGCCCAGGTCTCGGTGGATCGGGTTTCCCATCCACTGCCGGAGCCGTTCTTCGTCATCGCGACCCAGAACCCGTACGAGTTCGAGGGCACCTACCCGCTGCCGGAGAGCCAGCTCGATCGCTTCATGCTGCGCGTGCGCATCGGCTATCCGTCCCTGCAGGACGAGAAGACCGTGATCCGGGCCCAGCAGCAGCAGCATCCGCTCGAGAGCCTCGAAGCCGTCGTCACGGGTGCGGACATCGCGGGCCTGCAGGCCGCCGTGCGCGCCGTGCGGCTGGACGATGCCGTGCTCGACTACGCCCTGGCCCTCGTGCGCGAGACCCGCACCCACAAGCAACTCACGGTCGGGGCGAGCCCCCGCGCGAGCATCGCGCTGACACGCGCGGCCCAGGCGCATGCCCTGCTGGCGGGCCGCAGCTACGTCCTGCCCGACGATGTGAAGGGGCTGGCCGTACCCGTGCTCGCCCACCGCGTCCTGGGGGGCGAGTTCGGCGCGGACGGGGGCATGGACGAGCGCGAGCGCATCGTGAAGGACATCGCCGAGCATCTCGAGGTGCCGATCTAGGCACCGGGCGCGGCCGCTCTCGCGCAGTGCGGTCTCGTCCCGAGGCGTGCTGGCGCCTCGGGCTCCCGGACCCGGCACCCTTGGCGTACCCTGCGGCCATGAGAGTCGTACTTCCGCTGCTGCTCGCCACGCTCGTCGCACTGGCTGCCCTGCTCGCCGCTTGCGGTGAGGACCCGGCGCCGACACCGCCTCCCACGGAGGAGACCTGGTTCCTGGCGCCGGTGGAACTCGGGCGGCTGATCCTGACGCTGGATACGGGCGGGCTGGCGTGGCTTCCCCCGGCGGCCCTCGAGCAGACGGACATGAACGACCTGCGGCAGCTGAAGGCCATGACCGAGTTGCTGGGGCGCACCGTCATCGCGCGGCTCACGCTGCGGAGCGACGCGAGCTACGTGCTCGATCTCCGCGCCGAAGGGGCGAGTGCGGCGTGGCGGACCGTGAAGGCCACCGGGACCTGGGCGGAGGAGCCCGCCGGGACGCTGACCCTGACCGTGGCCGCGCGCGAGAGCCTGCAGCAGGCCCCGCTCGAGATCGACGATCGGCTGACCGTGCGTCGGGTCGGCACGTACCTGCACCTCGAGGCGCTCGGGCGGACGATTCCGCTGGAGCAGCGCGATCTGTAGCGGCCGCAAGCCGCCCGACGTCCCGCGTCGACAAGCGGCATGACTGCCGGCGGCTACGGCGCGTCGGCCTACGGTGCCGCGGCGTGGGCCGCAGCCAGGCGTGCGATCGGCACGCGGAAGGGCGAGCACGACACGTAGTCGAGCCCGACTTCCTGGCAGAACGCGATGCTGCTCGGATCGCCCCCGTGCTCGCCGCAGATGCCGACCTTGAGCTTGGGCTTCGCGGCACGGCCGCGCTCCGTGCCCAGGCGCACGAGCTCGCCGACACCGCTGCGATCGATCGTCTGGAACGGATCGGCCGGCAGGACACCCTGCTCGACGTAGCCGGGCAGGAACGAGCCGACGTCATCGCGGCTGAACCCGAAGGTCATCTGCGTGAGGTCGTTGGTGCCGAACGAGAAGAACGCGGCTTCGGCGCCGATCTCGCCGGCGCGCAGGGCGGCGCGCGGGATCTCGATCATCGTGCCGAAGATCACGGGCACGCGGACGCCCTTCTTGGCGATGACGTCCTTGGCGATGGCCACGAGGCGGTCGCGCAGGCTCGTGTACTCGGTGACCGACCCGACGAGCGGGATCATGACCTCGGGCTTGGGCGCGAGGCCCTTCTTCTTGTTGGCGCAGGCGGCCTCGAAGATCGCACGCACCTGCATCTCGTAGATCTCGGGGTAGGTGATGCCCAGGCGGCAGCCGCGATGGCCGAGCATGGGGTTCATCTCCTCGAGGCGACGGGCGCGCTCGCGCACCTCGTCCGAGGAGACGCCGAGCGCCTCGGCGACCGCGACCACGCCGGCGTCGTCGTGGGGCAGGAACTCGTGCAGGGGCGGGTCGAGCAGGCGGACCGTGACGGGCAGACCGTCCATGGCCTTGAAGATGCCGGCGAAGTCCCGACGCTGGTAGGGGAGCAGCTTGCGGAGCGCCTTGCGGCGCGCGGACTCGTCCTCGGCGAGGATCATCTGGCGCATCGGTGTGATGCGGTCGTCGCCGAAGAACATGTGCTCGGTACGGCAGAGGCCGATGCCCTGGGCGCCGAACGCGCGTGCGGCCTTGGCGTCAGCCGGCGTGTCGGCATTGGCGCGCACCTTCATCGTGCGGATCTTGTCGGCCCAGGCGAGCAGCGTCTGGAAGTCGTGGCCGGGATCGGCCGGCATGGTCTTGACCGTGCCGAGCATGACCTCGCCACTCGTTCCGTCGAGCGAGATGATGTCGCCCGCGGCAACCGTGATGGAGCCGACGCGGAACTGGCCGGCGTGCTCGTCGATGCGCACCTCACCTGCGCCGGACACACAGCACTTGCCCATCCCGCGCGCGACAACCGCGGCGTGGGAGGTCATGCCGCCGGTGGCGGTCAGGATGCCCTCGGCGGCGTGCATGCCGCCGACGTCCTCGGGGCTCGTCTCGTTGCGGACGAGGATGACGGGCGTGCCCTGGGCGGCGCACTCCTTGGCCGCCTCCGCCGTGAACACGACCTCGCCGTGGACCGCGCCGGGGCTGGCCGGGAGGCCGCTGGCAATCACCTGGCGCTCGGCCTTCGGGTCGAACTGGGGGTGCAGCAGGCGGTCGAGATCCTCGGGTGCGATACGGCGAACCGCTTCCGCACGGGAGATGAGGCGCTTGGCGGCCATCTCGACGGCGATGCGCACGGCGGCGCGTGCCGTGCGCTTGCCGACGCGGGTCTGCAGGATGTAGAGCACGCCATCCTCGATGGTGAACTCGATGTCCTGCATGTCGCGGTAGTGCTTCTCGAGGCGCGTGCGTACCTGCGTGAGCTGACGGTAGGCCTTGGGGGACTCGGCATCGAGTCCCTCCAGCGGCTGCGGCGTGCGGATGCCCGCGACGACGTCCTCGCCCTGGGCGTTCATCAGGAACTCACCGTAGAAGACGTTCTCGCCGGTGGAGGGGTCGCGCGTGAAGCAGACGCCGGTTCCGGAGGTGGCCCCGAGGTTGCCGAACACCATGCTCTGCACGTTGACGGCGGTGCCGAGCAGGTCGTCCATCTTGTGGATGCGACGGTACTCCTGGGCGCGGTTGCCCATCCAGGAGCCGAAGACGGCCGCGATGGAGCGCATCAACTGCTCCTCGGGATCCTCGGGGAAGGGGCGGCGGGCGAGGCGGGCGAACAGCTTGAGGTACTTCGTGACGACGCGCTCGAGCGCGACCTCATCGAGTTCGCTGTCGGTGTCGACGCCGGCGCGGGCCTGCTCTTGTTCGAGGACCAGCTCGAAGCGATGCAGGTCGAGTCCCTCCACGACGTTGGCGAACATCTGGATGAAGC
>JARGNS010000309.1 GCA_029213105.1 Planctomycetota bacterium | reverse complement strand
GGCCGTGGTCGAGCGCACCGCGCAGTCCATTCCCCTGCCCACCCAGATCCTCAAGGGCACGTCGGACTTCCTCGCGGGCTACTGGTACATCCCGGCGTTCGGCATCCTCGTCGCCATGCTGGTCCACCGCACGGGCATGCGCAGCCCGGAGTACCGCTACCGCAAGGACCAGTTCATGCTGAAGTTGCCCGTCCTGGGCGACCTCTTCCGCAAGACAGCCGTCTCGCGCTTCGCCGTGTCGATGAGCACCCTGCTCAAGAGCGGCGTCCCGGTGCTCGAAGCCCTGCGCATCGTGAAGGACATCGTCGACAACGAGGTCCTCTCGCGCGTCCTGGACACGGTCCAGAAGCGCATCGTCGAGGGCACGGACATCGCCACGCCCATCAAGAAGTCCGGGGTCTTCCCGCCCGTCGTCGGCTACATGATCGCGGTCGGTGAGCAATCGGGCCAGCTCGAGGACATGCTCGACCAGGTCGCGCATGCCTACGACGAAGAGGTCGAGGTCCAGACCCAGAAGGTCACGAGCCTCATGGAGCCCCTGATCATCGTCGCGATGGCCATGGTCGTCGGCTTCATCGTGATCAGCGTGATGCTGCCGATCCTCAAGATCTCCGACATGGACAGTGTCCGTCGGAAGTAGCCCGGTCCGTCGGAAGTAGCCCGGTCCGTCGGAAGTAGCCCGGTCCGTCGGAAGTAGGCGATCCGTCGGAAGCAGCCCAGGCCGCCGGTCGTAGCCCGTGCCCCCGGTCGTGGCCTGGTGTGTCGGCCCTCGCCGGGCGCCGCCCCACGGCGCAGGGCCGTCCGACACCGGCGAGGACCGTCGCGGTCGGACGCCCCAGCCCGCCATGGCGGGCCGGATACCCCGGACCACCCCACGCAGCCTGCCCGAGGCCCATTTTTGCGGATGCGGCCCCTCCCTCGCCCCTGCCCGCGGGCACGCTAGGATGAGCGCGAAAGAACCGTGCCCTAGGCGCCGTCCAAGGCCCGTCGGCACGTACGTACCGGAGAGAAGCACCATGGCACCCATGCAGGCCCCCCCCACGTCCACGCCGGCGACGCACCGCACGGCACGCACCCCGGCCCGGCGCCGCGCCGCGGGCTTCACGCTCGTCGAGCTGATGGTGGTGGTCGTGATCCTCGGCACCCTGATCGCCCTCGTCGGTCCGAACATCTGGAACATGCTCTTCAAGGGCAACGTGTCGGCCGCCGAGACGCAGATGTCGAACTTCGAGAGCGCGATCGACCAGTACCGCATGTCGAACAAGAAGCTGCCCGACAGCCTCGATGCGCTGACCGAGACCGACGGCCGCAACCCGTACCCCTTCATGAAGACGATCCCCAAGGATCCGTGGGGCAACGAGTACGAGTACCGCGTGCTCGACCGCAGCACCTTCCAGCTGCGCAGCTATGGCGAGGATGGCGAACCGGACACGGACGACGACATCACCTGGCCCAAGACCGACGAGTAGAGCCTTGCACCAGCGCGGGTTCACCCTCCTCGAGCTCTTGGCGGTCGTGCTCATCATGGGCACCGTCCTCCTGCTCGTGCCGATCAGCCTCGAGAACGTCGGGGCCCAGGGCAAGCTCAAGAACACGGCGAACTCCCTCGTGGCCGCAATGAACGGCGGCCGCGAGCGCGCGATCCTCGATGCCCACGAGGTCTACCTCGAGATCGGCGGATACCAGGACGACGACAGCGAGGAGTGGCGCCAGGGCTGGCGCTTCAAGTTCACCAACGTCCCGGCCCAGGACATCAGCGAGACCGAGGATGAAGGCGAGCGCGAGCGCCGTCGCGCCGCGCGCGCCCGCGACCGGGAGTGGCTCTACTCGGGTTGGCATGCAGTGCCCCGCGGCGTCGAGATCGCGGGCGTGAGCACCCAGAAGGGCGCGTGGCGCCGGGCGGGCCAGGGCGGCAAGCCGATCCCCATCCGCTTCTTCGCCGACGGCACGGTGGAGAGCGCCGTGGCCATCCGCATCGAGAACGTCGACATGGAGGTCAACAAGGAGTACCGCACGCTCACCGTGATCGTGAACGGGCTCACGAGCGAAGCCAGCTGGGTCGAGGGCCTGGGTGAGCTGACCGAGTCCCTGCCCTCCAGCAACTTCGGGAACTGATGCACGCCAGCCCCCCCCACGCCCGCACGTCCGCCCACGCCGGGTTCACCCTGCTCGAGGTCATGTTCGCCTTCGCCATCCTGGCGATCCTCACGGGCGCCATGGCACAGATGATCCACAACAACATGGAGAAGGCCGGGGCGGCGATCGACCAGCGCGAGCTGCGCGAGCTGGCCGACACGCTGTTCGGCAAGATCCTCTTCGAGCAGGCCGATCACCGCGACGGCGACGAGGGCTCGATCGCCGTGGACTACGGCCAGTGGGCCGGGCTGCCCCAGGAGCGCGCCGATCGCTACAGCATCTACCGCTGGCGCCTGAAGAAGACCGAGATGGTCGCCGCAGGCACCACCGACCCGGACGACGACGCCGAGGGCCTGTTCGGCGACGACAGCGACGACGACGAGGACTCCGGCAGCTCCAGCGGCTCGTCCGTGAACGACGCCGACAAGGGCAGCGTGAAGCTCATGCGCTTCACGCTGAGCGTCTTCCGAGAAGACGACCCGGACCAGCCCCTGATCGTCCTCTCGCGCTTCCTGCCCCCTCCGGAGTACGAAGGCTCGGGGAGCAGCAAGTGATGGCCCGCCGTGCCCTCCTCGCCCGCCGCCGGGCCCGCCGGCGCAAGGGCCAGCGTGGGTTCACGCTGCTCGAGCTCGTCATCTCGGTCGCGCTGCTGAGCACCATCATGGTCCTCATGTACCAGTCGCTCGGTCAGACGATCGAGACGCGCAACATGGTCTACGACGAGCTGCAAGGCCCCAAGGTGGCGAACGCCATCCTCGCGCAGATCTTCAAGGACTTCCGCTACATCTACTACGGCGGCCTGCAGGGCGAGTCCGGCTTCCGCGGCAAGGCCGTGAAGATGGCCGGCATGGACGCGGACCGCGTTGCGTTCATCACCGCGCGTCGCACGAGAACCGTGGGCACCGAGGACGACGGCCGAAGAACCGACGATGACCGCGAGAGCCCCCTGACCGAGGTCGGCTACGCCTGCCGCCCCCACCCGCGCCACAGCCAGTGGCTCGAGTTGTGGCGACGCGAGGACTACTTCGTCGACAGCAAGCCCACCGAAGGCGGCTTCTACTCGCTCGTCTACGACAAGATCCGCAACTTCCGCCTGCGCTTCTTCCCGATCCCGGAAGAGGCCACCGAGAAGCAGGGCCTCGAGGAGTGGGACTCCGCCACCAAGAAGGGCCTGCCCTACGCGATCCTGCTGAAGATCGAGTTCGACGTAAACGAGCCCCTCGAGGGCGAGACCTACGAGCCGGACGACATCGACCCCATCCACCGCATCCTGCTGCTGCGCGCGGGCTACAGCGTGGAGTGGGGTGGCAGCGCGCCGGCGGCGCCGGGCACCGGCCCGGGCATGCGCTAGGCTGCGAGCCGGGCCTCCGGCAGCGCCCCTGGCCCGCCCGAGGCGGCCGCTCAGGCGCCGAGGACCTCGCGACCGCCCAGGTACGGCCGCAGGGCCTCCGGGACGCGGATCGAGCCATCGGCCTGCTGGTGCATCTCCACGAACGCGACCATCACGCGCGGGCTGGCGATGACCGTGTTGTTGAGCGTGTGGCAGTGCTGGACCTTGCCGTCGCCGTCGCGGTAGCGCAGGTCCAGGCGTCGGGCCTGGTAGCTGCGGAAGCGCGTGGCGCTGTGCGTCTCGCCGTACTCCTCGCGCCCGGGCATCCAGGCCTCGAGGTCGTACTTGCAGCGGGCCCCACGGCCCATGTCGCCGGTCGAGACCGCCACGACGCGGTACGGCAGCCCCAGGCGCTGGAGCATGTCCTCGGCGTTCTGGAGGATCGCCTGGTGGTGCTCGCGGCTCTTCGCGTCGTCCGCGACGTCCACGATGACCTGCTCGACCTTGTTGAACTGGTGGACGCGGTACACGCCGCGGGTGTCCTTGCCGTAGGTGCCGGCCTCGCGGCGGAAGCACGGGCTGATGCCCGAGTACTTCAGCGGCAGGTCGGCCTCGTCGAGGATCTCGCCGCTGTGCAGCGCCGTGACGCTGACCTCGCTCGTACCGACGAGCCAGAAGTCCTCGTCCTCGGCCGTCGGGTTGGCGATGCGGTAGGTCTGCTCCTCGGCGCCGGGGAAGTACGCGGTGCCCCGCAGGGCCCACTCCTTCACGATCACGGGGACGGAGAGCATCGTGAAGCCGCGCTCCACGATCAGGTCCATGGCCAGCCGCAGGATGGCCTGCTCCAGCATCACGCCGTCGCCCTTGAGGACGTAGCTGCGGCTGCCGGCCAGCTTGCCGGCCCGGTCGATCTCGAGCCAGTCCAGGCCCTTCATGAGCTCCACGTGGTCCTTGGGCTCGAAGTCGAACGTGGGCTTCTCGCCCCAGGTGCGCAGCTCGACGTTGGCGCTGTCGTCCGGGCCGTCCGGCACCTCCTCCGCGGGCGGATTCGGGCAGGCGAACATCAGCTCCTGGATCTTCTTCTTCAGCGGCGTCAGGCGCGCCGTGTGCTCCTTGACGCTGCCCTTGAGGACCTTCAGCCGATCCAACGCGACCTGCTTGCTGTCGCCCTGGAGGGTGGCCACCTGCTTGCCCAGCGCGTTCTGCTCGGCCTTGGCCTGCTCCTGAAGGCGAATCAGCTGGCGGCGCTCCTCGTCGAGGGCGAGCAGGGCGTCCACATCGAAGTCGATGCCCTTGCGGGCAGCGCCGCGGCGCACCTCTTCGGGGTGCTCGCGAATCCAGGCCAGGTCCAACATCGTCGTGCGTCTCCGGGCGGCGCCTCCCGGCGAGGCGCCCAAAACGACTGATGCCCGCGCCAAGGCGCGGGCATCACATCTGTCTGAAGGGCCACCCGTCTGAAGGGCCACCCGTCTGGCGCACGCGCCAGGCG